>JAEWSV010000214.1 GCA_023398155.1 Spirochaetota bacterium | reverse complement strand
TATCGATCCCGACTTCTTCCGCGAGTTCGCATACGCACCAAGGGCGATCCCTCAGTTTTTCGAGTAATTGTATCCGCATAGGGTGCGCCATCGCCTTGAACATATGGGCGCGCAGCTCGTAACGGGTTAGTTCTTCCTTCGTCATGATTACAATGTTGCAAAGTGTGGAAACAAAGTCAAGAAGGACTTGACAGCTTGTGGCATTGTTTCTAATATTGGAAACAAAGGAGACCGCATGGATACCCTCGTTCTGTACATAGCGGCCATAGCGCTCTTTTCTCTTTCCGCGATCAAGGATCGGAAGAAGACGAAAATGGCGCTGCTGAAAGGAATCAAGGCGTTGGAAGGAATCCTACCGCAGCTTCTCGTGGTACTCGTGGCCGTCGCCCTCATCCTGGCGATCTTCAACGCGGAAACCATATCGCGCTTCCTCGGTACCGGTTCGTCTTGGATCGGCGTGATCATCGCTGCCCTGGTGGGCGCGATCACGCTCATACCCGGGTTCGTGGCCTTCCCCGCGGCGGGAGAGCTGCTCCGTAGCGGCGCCGGCACGCTCCAGATCGCCGCCTTCGTTTCTTCCCTCATGATGGTGGGGGTCATCACGCTCCCGATGGAGATCAAATATTTCGGTAAACGAGCGGCGATAGCGCGCAACGTGATCGCGTTCGTCTTCTCCTTCGTCGCCGCGGTGTTCGTGGCCTGGGCGGTGGCGCTATGACGGTCCTTCCCGCCCTCAAACGCTATCGGGCCGCGTTAATAGCCGCGGCGGCGATGGCGGCCTTCATGGCGCTGGTCCCGGAGCTCGCTCCGAAGGCAGCGCGGTCGCTCGTCACCCAGACGACCACCATGCTGCTCGTGATTCCGCCCATCTTCCTGCTCCTGGGCCTGCTGGACGTCTGGGTTCCCCGCGAGACTCTCATGAAGTACATGGGAGAGGGATCGGGCCTCAAGGGGCCGGCCATCGCGTTCGCCCTCGGTTCGGCGGCGGCGGGCCCGCTCTACGGCGCCTTCCCGGTGGCGGCCCTTCTCATGAAGAAGGGCGCGAGCTTCACCAACATCCTCATCTTCATCGGGGCCTGGTCCACGACGAAGATCCCGATGCTGCTCTTCGAGATGAACGCCCTCGGCGTCCGCTTCGCGCTGGCGCGGCTCGCGATCGACATACCCGGGATCATCCTCATCGCGCTCGCCTTGAAAGCCATCATCCCCCGCGCCGAAGTTGATCGGCTGTATGCGGCCGCGGCCGAAATCGACACACCTAAACCTAAGAATTAAGCACCTATGACAAGAGAACGGAGGTTCATATGAAGATTCAGATCCTGGGAATGGGCTGCCCCAAGTGCAACCAACTTGAAAAGAACGCCCGCGATGCGGCCGCCGAACTCCAGCTCGACGCGGAGTTCGAGAAGATCAACAGCACGGATCGCATCATGGAGATGGGCGTGATGATGACGCCCGCCCTCGCGGTCGACGGCGACGTGAAGTCGGCCGGCAAGCTCCTCACCAAAGACCAGATCGTGACGATGCTCAAGGGAGGGAAGTAGTATGGCCTACGCAGCCAAAGTCGCCGCCGACCTTTCCAAGAAGGTCTGCGGTGGCAACTAAAGAGCTCTCGGCCAACAAACGGCTGCTCCTCGTAGCGGGAGTCTTCGTCGCGGCCTACTTCATCCCCTTCGCCTCGCCCCGCGTGGCGGGAGCGGTTCAAGAAGCGTTCCTCATGCTGAGCGAGTACGCGCAGCAGCACGTGATCCTCTGCCTCATTCCCGCCATGTTCATCGCGGGGGCGATCACCGTCTTCCTCAACCAGCAGGCGGTGATGCGCTACCTCGGGCCGGACGCGGCGCGTCCTATCGCCTACGGCGTAGCCTCGGTATCCGGGGCTATCCTGGCGGTCTGTTCCTGCACCGTGCTTCCGATCTTCAAGGGCATCTACAAGAAGGGCGCGGGCCTGGGTCCAGCGGTAGCTTTCCTCTACTCGGGGCCGGCCATCAACATCCTGGCGATCGTGCTCTCGGCGAAGGTCTTCGGCTGGAAGCTGGGTGTCGCGCGTGCGGTCGGCGCGGTCGTTTTCTCGGTGGTGATCGGCCTCATCATGGCCTTCATTTTCCGTAAAGATGACGCCAAGCGCGCCGCGGACGCCCAGCGCGCTGTTTCAGCGCGAATGTTCGCCGCGCCGGACGAGAAGCCGGCGAGGACCCTCGGCCAGATGATCGTCTACATGGCCTCCATGATCGGCATCCTCGTCTTCGCCAACTGGGCTAATTCGACGGGTGTCGCAGACACCCCCGGAAGCGCAGCCTGGGATGCGATCTACGGTGCCAAGTGGTGGATTACGGGAGGTTTCGCGGTAGTGCTGACCTATACCCTCATCCGCTGGTTCAAGCGCGATGAGCGCTTCGAATGGGTGGTCGCTACGCGCGACTTCGCCCTGCAGATTCTCCCGCTTCTTTTCGGCGGCGTCCTCGTCGCGGGATTCCTGCTCGGCCGTCCCGGCCACGACGCCCTCATCCCGTCTACCTGGATCGGTGGGCTGCTCGGCGGCAACTCGCTTTTCGCGAACTTCTTCGCGGCCTTCGCCGGAGCGCTCATGTACTTCGCCACCCTCACCGAGATCCCGATAATCCAGGGTCTCCTCGGCGCGGGCATGGGGCAAGGACCGGCCCTGGCGCTGCTCTTGGCCGGGCCTTCGCTCTCCCTCCCTTCAATCCTCGTCATCAACGGGGAACTGGGGTGGAAGAAGACGGGCGTTTACGTGGGACTCGTGGTCGCCCTTTCCACTATCGCGGGAATCGCGTTCGGCATGGTCGCGTAAGGGAAAAAGAATGAAATCGTTTAAGGCGCCTTTCATGGGGCTGATCTTGGCTCTCACCGCGGCCGCCCTCCTCGTCTCCTGCGGCTCAGGCAGGGATACGGCGGGAGTCCGCGCGGAATCCGGCACCGCGGGAACCGCGGCCCAAGTCTCCCTCACGGAAGCGCCGAAGGCTGAGGCGGCTGACGGAAGCGCCCAAACGAAAGCGCGGAAGACCGTCACATTCATCGAGCTGGGCTCGGTGAACTGCATCCCGTGCAAGGCGATGCAGCCGATCATGGACGAGCTTCGCGCCAAGTACCCCGACCAGGTGGAAGTGGTCTTCTACGACGTGTGGACAGCGGAAGGCCGCCCCTACGGCTCTGCTTTCGGAATCCGGGTCATCCCGACGCAAGTCTTCCTGGACGCCGATGGGAAGGAGTTCTTTCGTCACGAGGGCTTCTTTCCCATGGAGGATCTCGTCCAAGTGCTCGCGAAGGGCGGCGTGAAGCGGTGATCGGCGAGCTCATGGGGATGATCGCGGAAGCTCTCTCGCGACCGTCGCCCGCCGCCTATACGGCGGCGACGGCTTGGGGAGCGGCCTCGGTGCTCCTGAGTCCCTGCCATTTGGGATCCATTCCGCTCATCGTGGCCTACGCGAACGGCGGCGCCAACCCTTCGCGCAAGAAAGCGTTCACGTACTCCCTGCTCTTCGGTTTGGGACTCCTGATCACTCTCGCGCTCATCGGTTTCGCGACGAGCGCGGCGGGGAGGCTTCTGGGGGACGTGGGGGACGCGCCGCGCATCCTCGTGGCGGTTTTCATCGTGCTTTGCGGTCTTTGGCTCATGGACCTGCCGCCCTTCTCAAGGATCGCGCTTTCCTTCCAGGTGAAGAGCGGGCGGCGGGGACTTTGGGGCGCGCTCCTCCTCGGCCTCGTATACGGCGTCGCGCTGGGACCGTGCTCGTTCGCTTTCCTGGCGCCGATGCTGGGTTTCGTGTTCAAGGCGGGAAGCTCCGGCCTCGCCTTCGGCGCGACGCTCATGGCGCTTTACGCGCTCGGGCATACGGCCGCTATCGTAGCCGCGGGCACCTTCGGCGACGCGGTACGGGCGTATCTCGCGCGGCGGGGAACGGGCGCGGCGGCGACCTGGTTCAAGCGCGCGCTCGGCGCCCTCGTGGTTTTCGCGGGAATCAGTCAGATCGTTTAGCATCGAATAGAAACAGGAGCTGAAGCATGGCGGACCTACGGCTGAGTAAGAACTGGGCGGGACCTCCGGTCCGATCTCTCAATATCGAGCTCCTCGTGATCGACCTCACGAGCTGCGCGCGTTGCGTGCCTACCGGAGAACAACTGGAAAAGGCCGTCGAGCTCCTCTCCCCCGCCGCTGCCGCCCTGGGCATCGATCTGCGCTTGGATACGAAGGTCGTGCGGACCCGGGAAGAGGCGCTGCGGCTCGCCCTGACGAGTTCTCCGACGATCAGGATCAACGGGCGCGACATCGCCCAGGATATCCGGGAATCGAAGTGCGAGACCTGCGGCGACCTCGTCTCGGGCGGAGCTTCCGTGGATTGCCGGGAATGGCATTACAAGGGAAAGGTGTATTCCGCGGCGCCGCTGCCGCTGCTGCTGGAAGCCGTCATGGGCGCCATGCTTTCGATCGACTCCCTGCGACCGGTACAGGTGGAACCGCTCATCGAGCTGCCCGAAAACTTGGCGCGTTTCTTCAAGAACAAGAAAGACGGAGGCTCCGGATGCAGCGTATGAAGCGAGCCCGCCCCGAATCGTTCGTCTTGGCTAAACGGATCGCATGGACCTCTATGGATTTTTAT
>JAEWSV010000174.1 GCA_023398155.1 Spirochaetota bacterium | reverse complement strand
GCCGTATTCCATGGAGAAGTAGGCCACGACGTCCTTCCGGCTCCCCTTGTACCACGTGGCGCCCTTCTTGTAGCGGAGGAAGCGGGCATAGACTTCTTTCAGCGCCGCGAGGTAGGAGTCGTCTTCCGCCATGCGGTCCAATCGATCTTGCGCGACCATGCCGAGCATCCGCGCGGGGTTTTGTTGCGAGTGCAGCCACGTCTCGTAGTCGAGGCGGATGAAGAGCATCACCGCGTCGAAATTCCACGACAGCCAAAGATTCCGCGCTATCTCCTCCAGCGGTTTGAGAGGAGCCGGCAGTTTCGGTTTGACGGTGTAAGTGGCGATATTCATGGATAAAGCTTAGGACTCGGCTCCTACGCCGTCAAACGAGGCAGCGGGCCCCGCTCGTAGGCCTACGACAGGGGGCCTGGCCGGTAAAAACGTGAGTCTCGCTTGTCCTCGGCCTACGGCCTGCGGGAGACGCTCGCTCACGCTTTTACCGGCCACCCCGCGCTACCGTAGGGGGACGAGCGGGGCCTGCTTCCGTCAGGGGGGAAGAGCCTAGCCTTCGGGCTGGGGAGAAGAGCCAAGCCTTTGGGCTGGGGAGGGGATCAGCCGGCGCGGTGGAGGCCGAATCGCTCCGTCAACTCGTCCAAGTGGCTGCCGATGAAGAGGGCGCAGTAGGCCGTGAGCACGACGCCGAGGGTCAGCGCGATCGGGAAAGTAAGGTCCGAGCCGAGGAGGCGCACGAGCCAGCCGGAGGCTTGGCCGAGGGGGAAGACCGCGAGCGAGGCGAAGATGATCGCGCCGCCGAATACCCAATTCCGATAAGAAACGTGCTCTTCGGCAGCTTCTTCCACCGCGCGGACCGCTTGGGCCGCGACTTCGAGTCGCACCGCGGCCATGATCGAATCCGCGAGGTCGGGGACGGGCGGCAGGAAGCCGGATACGAGGACGGCCGCGCAGGAACGCAAGCGATCCGCTTCAGCGACGCAGCCGGCGCAACTCCGCAGGTGGAATCGTAGACGGATCGAGTCGATGAGGGGAATCGGTTCCCCGTGGTCTTCATCAATGAGGAGGTCCATGGCGCGGTCGCAGGTCATTCGATTCCTCCTTCCGCGGTGTCGCGGAGGCGTTCGCGCAGCAGCTTCTTTGCCCGGAACACGTGGGACTTGATCGTGTTCACGGGGAAACCCGTCACCGCTTCTATCTCGGGATAGGAGCGGTCGTAGAAAAAGAATAGATCCACGCAAACCTTATAGCGCTCGGGCAGTCCGTCGACCGCCTCGGCTACGGCCTCGCGCGCCGCGGCCCGGAGCGCCCCGCGTTCGGGGCCGTCGAAATCGGGGATCTCCGCGTCCTCGGCCAGGCTGTAGTATTCTTTCCTGCGTTTGACGCCATTGACAGCCGCGTTGTAGGCGATGCGGTACAGCCACGTGGAGAACCGCGCTCTCCCTTGGAACGAGGAGAGGCTCCGGAACGCCTTGAGGAAGACTTCCTGGGTAAAATCGGCGGCGTCCTCCGCGTTCCTGAGAAAACTCAGGCCCAAGCCGTATACCGCGCGCTGATGGCGTTCAACCAGAACGCGGAACAGCTCCGTTTCCCCGGCGACGACGCGTTCGACGATGGCCTGATCTTCGAGTTCCCCGGCGGCGATCATGCGCCCCGTTCGCCGCGTCTCACCCCGTAATACGCGAGCAGGCCGATCCCGCAGACGAGGGGAATGACCCCGCCCAACAGGCCGTAGCCGAAGCCTTCCAGGATCGCGAGGAAGATCGACAAGGTCGATCCCGCGCAGACCAGGAGCAAGCCCGCGAGGAGACAGAACGAGAGGAGGTCGAAGGATGGTTTCTGGTAACGATCCGCCTTGATCAGCAACACGGTGCGCCGGTGGTGCCACAGCAACGAGAAGAAGACCACGACGCTTCCCATGACGATTCCCACGATGGGAATCACGGTCACGAGGATCTGCGCGGCGATGGACGGTACCTTTTCCATAGTCATTCGACCCCTTCCGGACGGCGACGCCGCATACTAGTCCGCTCTCCCGCATCCCGTCCATACCCTTTCGGACACGGAGGTCGACCGGGCGGTTGCGCGGGGCTGGAAAAAAGGGCGTCGGCGCGGTACACCATGGGCAATGAAGCGATCATCGATCAGGCCGGCGGCGACTTTGTTCGCGCCGGCGCTGCTGGCTATCTTTTTGGGTGCTTCCCCCGCATGGGCGGGAGGCAAGAAGGATGTCGGCGGAGAGCGGGTTCGTGCGGCGGTGTTCAAAGCCGATGAGCCTCGGATTCTCGCGGCCTACGTAGTCGACGACGTGGGACTGACCAAAGGCGCCGCCAACCAGGCGGCCGCCAAGACCTACGCCGAGGGGATGTATCTGCCCCAGGCGGCGGCCGCCTACTTCCCCACGGGCTTTTCCAGCTCAGGGAAGGAGCGGAGGCTCGATTTTAACGGCGATCTTTCCTACCGAGTCCTCTCCAAGTCGGACCTCGGGGGCGGCGTACTGGTTTATACCGTGGAGGCTGCTGGAAAGGCCGCGGAGCGCGGCGACGGCAGGAGGTATTCCGTCTCCTTCCCGCGGTCGGCGTTGGGCGGCGAAGGACAGGCCGCCGTGCAGCCGGCGCCCTATGCCCTGGAACGCGCGGCGCGGATGTCGGGCCTCGCCTCGGGGACGGTCAGGCTGGAATCCCTCCGCTACGACGCGGCGTCGGGACTCTTCAAGGCCACCGCGGTCGCGGGCCCGAACTGATGGAGGCGCCGGCTAGTCGGACCTGCCCTCAATCGACGATCAGATAATCGTTGAAGTAGACGGCTTCGATTTTGCCGAGGCGGAGCAGGGCGTTGTAGCGCCTGAGCAGCTCGGCCTTGAGCTCGGCCTCGCTCGTCTTGCGGAGCTTTTCCCCCGCGTACGAAGAGAAGAACTCCACGGCGACCTGCCGGAATTCCCGCGTCTTGGCCGCGAGTTCCTCGGAGAAGGGGACATCGGTCTTGTCGTAAGGGAAGGCGATGGAAACGATGACGGTCGCCGGCCGGGCGTCCGTCGTCGCGGCCCTGATCCTACCGACGCCGGTGAAGTAAGCCGATTTCCGGTCGGCGCCCGTCCTCCGTTCCTCCAAGCCCTCCGATCCGCTCCGGCCGCCCGCGGTCCGGGCTTCCGCGCCTACGGCCGATGCCGGCGCGCGCCGGCCCAAGCCGAAGGCGGTCCCTGCCACGATGACGGCGACGAGGAGGAGGACGATGACGATGAGGATACGGTAGGTCGCGAGCAGGAGCCGCGGCATGCCGTCCACTTCCCTCTTCATGACCATAATAGTATCGCTAGCTCGATCGATGGACAACGACGCGCCCACGATTCATACTGGTCCCCATGGATCGATGCAACCTCGCCGTCATCGGCGGAGGGGGGACCGGCCTCGCGGCCGCCTACGACCTCGCGCTCCGCGGTTTTTCCGTGACGCTCCTCGAGCGCGGAGAGCTCACGTCCGGCACGACGGGCCGCCACCACGGCCAGCTCCATTCGGGCGCCCGGTACGCCCTCGGCGACTCGCTCATCGCGGCCGAGTGCATGACCGAGACCCGCATCCTCCGCCGCATAGCCGCCGACTGTATCGAATATAACCAGGGCCTCTTCCTGGCGGTGGACGACGAGGGTGAAGCGCTGACGGACGCCTTCGTCGCCGCGTGCCGCGCCGCCGGTATCCCGGCGACGGAGATACCCGTGACCCGCGCGCGGGCTTTGGAAGGCGCCATATCCCAGAATACGCGCCGCGCCGTACTCGTGCCCGACGGCACCATCGACGCGTACCGCCTGCCGATGCGGTTCGCCGCTTCCGCGGCCGCCCTCGGCGCCGATATCCGGACCTTTACGCAGGTCGTCGGCATTGACGTTTCGGGCGGCGCCGTCACCGGCCTCCGGTGCCGCGACCTCCGCGACGGCAGGGAATTCCGTGTGGAGGCGGACGCCGTCGTGAACGCCGCGGGTCCCTGGGCCGATACGGTGGCCGCCCTCGCCGGAGCTCGCGTTCCCCTCACGGGGGGCGCGGGCGCCCTCGTCGCCGTGGAAGGCCGCGCCTGCGACTTGGTCATTTCGCGTCTCAGGCCGCCGGGGGACGGAGACATCGTCGTTCCGCAGCGGAAATTTTCGATCATCGGCACGACGCTCCGTACGGTGGAGGACGCGGACGGCGTCCTGCCGACGGAAGAGGAAGTCCGCTTCCTCCTCTCGGCCGCCGACGAGCTCATCGAAGGATTCTCTTCCCGAGCGGTTCGGGCCGCTTGGGCGGCGGTCAGGCCGCTCGCGGGGAAGAGCGGAGACGGCCGGTCCATAAGCCGCGACATCGCCTTGTTCGACCACGGCGAACAGGACGGGGTCCGGGGCCTGTTTTCCGTCGTCGGGGGGAAGGCCACCACCCTCCGCGCCATGGGCGAGCTCGTCGCCGACGCGGTCGCCCGCTACGCCGGCAACGACGAGCCGTGCCGCACCGCCGAGGCGGATTTACGGCCCTACCTGGATTATTGGAGGAAGCGATGAGGCGAACCCTGCGCATCCGGAGGGGGGCGGGGGCTTCATCCCGGCTCGAACGGTACTCGGTGGATCTCGGGAGCCGCGCTACGCTCCTGGACGCGCTGGAGGCCATACGGACCGGGTCCGCCCCCGATCTCTGCTATCGCCACTCCTGCCATCACGGCTCCTGCGGCACTTGTTCCGTCTTGGTGGACGGGACCGAGGTTCTCGCCTGCCTCACCAACCTCGAGGCGCTATACGACGAGTCGGCGATGGCCGCGCGGGCCGCGGCGGGCGGCGAAAGGGACGAGCCTGCCGTGGAACCGCTCCGCGTGTTCGAGGTGGTCGCCGACCTCGCCATAGATCCCGGCCGCCTATTCCGCGCCGAGATAGAGGGGACGACGCAGCTCCGCGAGAGCGAGAACCGCAACGGCATAGACTTGCCGGCGGGCATCGATCACTACACCCGGTTCGAGGATTGCATCGAGTGCGGCCTCTGCATCTCGGCCTGCCCGGTGATGCGGCTCGCGCCAGACCGTTTCATGGGCCCCCAGTCGCTGGCCGCTCTCCGCAGGGAATCCATCAACCGCCCGCAACGGAAGGACGAGCTCCTGGACCGGGCCGCGCGTGGCGACGGCGTTCTGGCCTGCGACCGCCACTTCGACTGCTCCCGCGTGTGCCCCCGCGGCGTCTATCCGGGTAAGCACATCGAGCTTCTGAAGCGGGAACTCGCGGCGCGCGGGAAGGGGAATTAGTCCGCGGGTATCGGCGGTGAAAGCGGCAGCCCCGGGCTTCTCTATGGCGCGACCTGGACGTCGATGAGCCGCGTTTCCGGGAGGCCGGTCCCCATCGTGATTTCGCGGTACGCGATGCGCCGGTGATCGACCTCCAGTCCTTCGCCGTTGCCCTTGAATTGGATCAGGGTCGAGGGGGTCACGAACTGCCGCAAGGAGCCTTCCATGGTCTCATACCGGTTATGATAGTGTCCGCAAAAGATGGTCGTTTCCCTGCCGGATGCGAGGAGCAGATCGCGGACGAAGCCGCGATTCTTGAGCGGGTAAAGCCGGTCCATGACCGTACCGCCGCAATCGAGGATCGGGTGATGGACGAAGAGGGCGACCGGTCGCCTAGAACTCCCGAGTTCACGTTTCAGCCACGCGAGCTGGGCCCGGCCGATCTTTTCGGAACCGGAGTCCATGAAAAGGTAATCGGTACCATCGATAGCCTCAGCGTAGTAAAGTCCGTCTTTTTTGAAGGAGGGCTCCAGGAACGGGAACTTCCTGAGTTCCTTCGGTACATCGTGATTCCCGGGGATGACCCTGAGGTCAAAGCCGAAGTCCCGTATCGTGTCGAAGAGCCAGGGATACCATTCCGGCTCTCCTAGGTCCCCGGTCAGGGCCACTTCCGGTATGCCCCGGTCCTTGATGCTATGGAGCACCGCGAGCACGTTCCGCTCGGTATCGATCCCGTAGCAGTCCGCCAGGAAATCCCGGATGTGTAAGTCAGTCACGTGGGCTATTCTTCGCATAGACGCGTGTCCCTCACCACCCGGTTTCTTTCATGCTTGTAAGCAGCTTCTCTACTCTTTTCCGCTGGGACTCCGCCAAGGTATCGCATCGTTCCTGCAGAACGGTCCTGAATGCCGCTCCCGCTCTCATAGGCTCGCCGGATGGTTTCCAATTCGGAAAACAGGTAATCGCTCGCCGACTCCGCGATCAGGGAAAGGGCGATGGCCGAACCCCAGACGATCCGGTTATTCCGAGACTTCAAGCCGGCGACGAAGGTTGCGGCATATGGCGCTATCAGCTCAGGTTTTCGGTAACCGATCTCATAGAGCACCTTGACGCAATCGCCCGCGACTTGCGGTTCATCGGCATCAAGGCCCTTCGCTATCTCGGCGATACCGGCCGCGTCGTTCCTGCCGGCCAAGTCCTCGGCAAGCAAGATGTTCGGCTCCTCGTCATTCCGTTGTAGGTAGAACGCGACTTTTTCGATCATCGAATGGACTCCCGCGCTACTTCTCGAATCGCTCTCGGATAGTGTAACCCAGTACGATCGGCGTCTTAGATTCGCTCCGCCCAGGTCCGGCGCGGCATCCAGGCGAATTCATCCATCGCCCGTCGGCAATCGAGGAGGGACTTGAAGGGTTCGGCCTCGTACGCGTCCCGCCGCTTCCAGGCGACCTCAGGATGGATTATCGAAGCTAGTTCGAGGCTGGACCTGCCCGACGTGGTGATGTCGGCGGCCGCGACCAAGTACGTCGCGCTTATCCGGTCTTGGCGGGTCACGGCCGCCTCCATCGAGACTTCCAAGAGATCTTCCGCGTCGATGAACGCGCCGTATTCCCAGTAGGGATCCCACTCGAACGACGGAACCTCTCTCCTCCTCCGGTCGATCATCCCATACGTTTCGTGAAACCATATCCCCGGGGGCCTCAGCGCGACGCTGATGCGGGACGCCTCGCCGCGGTCCCGGTCGCGACGTGCGGCCGAGGAGCGGTACGTCCGTCGGTGCGGTGCGGCCGCCGGAGCGGAACCTTATTCCACGAGGTATTCTTTTAGCGTCCCCAAGGCGCGTTCGCCGACGCGGGCCTCCATCTCGATGTAGTCGTCCGCGTAGTTCTCCGCGGTGACCGAGCCCGAGCGGTGGAGGAGGGCGGCAAGGTCGTGGCGGTTCGGCGGGAACCGGAAACGGCGGACGCCCCCCGAAAGGAGGAGGTCGACGCGGCGGGCGAGCTCGTCCAGGCCGGCCCCCGTGGCGGCGGAGATGGTTACGCTTTCGGCGTACCGCTTCTCCAGTTCCGCGAGCCTGGCCGCGCCGTCTTCCGCGCCGGCGGCCAGGAGGTCCGCCTTGTTGAGCGCCACGAGCATCGGCGTGTTTTCCGCGCCGAGTTCCTTGAGTACGGTCATGGTGGTATCGAAGTGGCGGTCCACGTCGGGATCGGACGCGTCGAGCACCTGGATGACGAGGTCGGCGAGGGCTGCCTCCTCCAGCGTCGCGTGGAAGGCGTCCACGAGGTCGTGGGGAAGGCGGCGGATGAAGCCGACCGTGTCGGTGAGCAGGACGGGCCGCCCTTTGCCGAGTTCCAAGCGACGGGTCGTCGGATCGAGGGTCGCGAAGAGCTTGTCCTCCACGAAGGCTTCGGCCCGGGTCATCGCGTTGAGCAGGGAGGATTTTCCGGCGTTCGTATAGCCGACGAGCGCGCAGGAGGGAATGGGCACGCGCTCCCGGCGCTTACGTTGCGTGGCGCGGTTCTTGCGCACCTCTTCCAGCTCGCCGCCGAGCTGGTGGATGCGTTTCTGGACATTGCGCCGATCAATCTCCAGCTGCGTTTCGCCCGAACCCTTGGTGCCGTACCGGCCTCCCCGTTGGCGGGAAAGGTCTATGTACTTGTGGGCCAGGCGCGGCAGCGAGTGCTTGAGCTGGGCGAGCTCCACCTGGAGAGCCGCTTCCTTCGTCTTGGCCCGGGAGGCGAAGATCTGGATGATGACCTCCTGACGGTCCAGGACCGATACGCCGGCCAACTCTTCCCAGTTCCGCTGTTGGGACGGGGAGATATCCTGGTCGAAGATGATGCAGTCCACTTCCAGGGCCTTGGCTTGGCCGGCGATATCGTCGGCCTTGCCCGTGCCCATGCCGAATTTCGGCTGCTTGTCTCGGACGCGGACCGTCTCCTGACCCACGATGTCCACGCCCAGAGTCTTGGCCAGACCTGCGAGTTCCTTGGAGAGCGATGCGGCCTCCTCCTCGTCGATTTGGCCTTCCCGTACGCTTATAAGCAGGGCCCGGGTGGGCGCCGCCTCGGTTTCTTTCAGTTCGTTCATGTATCGCTACTATGCGTGCGCGATCGGCTCATGGTCAAGGCGACGGTTCGAGTAAAAAAGTTCGAGCTCACCGCCCGGCGGCGCTATCCTCTCTGGCGAGGCCATCCCGTTTCCGTCTATACTGGGAGGACGTTCATTCCGATAATGAAACGTAAAACTATGCCGGAGTACATCTCTTGACGGTCTCCCACAAGGTTACCGTCAGTCTGCTTATCGCTGTCGTCCTCTTCGCGGGTTTCGCCGCGCTCGCTTTCACCGGGCTCTTCCAGCTCGTGGAAGCACGTTTCTACAATCCGACCGTCGCCAAGGGCCTCGAGCGGGAACTCGCCGCCGACGCCGAGGTCACCGGCGCCTACTTCACCGAACTGAGGAATCGATTCGCGGCCGAGCTCGCCGTGGGGGAAATCAAGCGGAGCTTCTTGCCGAACCAGAGCGCGGAGGACGTCTTCGAGCGGTCCAAGCGTTTCGGCCTCCTGACGGAGGAGACGAGCGGACTCCAATCGGTTCGCTTCGTGGATGCGGCAGGAAAGCGGATCCACTTTTCCACCTCGCGGGGGGATGAGCTCAAGAGAGACAAGCTTTCCGTCGCCTACCGCAACTACGGCGAGGCGGCCGGCGAACTTCCTGTGGAAGAAATCGCCGTGGCCGAGGGCGGCGCCCCGCGCCTCGTCGTGGATCCGGCGGGCGAGCGGTTCCTTTTCGCCTTTCCCTTTCTCGATTCTTTCGATGTGTATAAAGGAACGGCCGTCTTCGCCGTCTCCGTCCGCGGCCTGGCCGAGCGCCTTACCGCTGAAGGCCGCCTCCGCGTCGGCGAGGATCTCTCGCTCGTCTCCGCTCCCGCGGGCGTAGTTTCGGGACTCCCGCGCCTCGGCCGCGCGGATCTCGTGTCCGCGGTCGCCGCGGTATGGTCCGACGGCACCTTCGGTCCCACGCCCCTGGCCTCCGGAGACTCCGGAACGTCCTTCGCCCTCATCTCCGCCAAGACCCGCGACGGCTTCATCGCGGGCCGCCTCGTGAACGAATCCGTCTTCGCCTTTCCGTCCGCGATGAAGGGCATCCTCCTCGGCTCCTTCTTCCTGACCGTCTTCCTCGTCGTATTCCTGCTCTTCAATCTCCGCCAAGATTCGTTGACGGTGATCCGCGACCGCATCAAGCGGTTCCAGATCGCGCTCATGGAGGAGTACTACGACCGGAAGGGCGACCTGGATTGGAATCGTTGGAAGCGCGAGTTGGAGCAGCGCCGCGAGGAAGTCCGCGCCGAACTCAAGCGCGACCTCCGCGGGGCGGTACCCAAGCGCCTCGCTTCCGACGTGGACGAGCTCATCGACAAATCCTGGGACGAGCTCCTTTCCGCCATCGGCGGCAAGATGGCTCCGATTACCGCCCAGCTCGACGAAGGCAAACTCCAAGACATTCTCGGCCGGGTCATGGCCCTCGCCCCCGCCGTGCCCGCTGCGCCCGCGCTGAAATCCAAGAAAACCGCGGTCCCCAAGGCCGCAGCTCCGGCTCCGGCCGCCAAGCCGGCTGCCCCGGTCGGCGTTCCCGCCGCTGCTGAGGAGCCGGAAGAGCTAGCCGAGGCCGTTGAAGTCTCTGAAGCGGTCGAAGTCGAGGAACTCGAAGAGGTCGAGCCTGCTGAGGCCGAGGCACTCGGCGACGTCGAGGAACTGGAAGAAATCGCCGAAGCGTCTGAAGTCGAGGAGCTCGAAGAAATCGCCGAGCCCGTCGAAGCGGTCGAAGTCGCCGAAGTCGAGGAGTTCGAAGAAGTCGAGGAACTCGAAGAGGCCGAACCTGTTGAAGCGGAGGAGCTGCAAGAGCTCGCCGAGAGCGCCGAGGCTGAGGAGCCGGAGTCGGTCGCCGAAGCGGTCGGAGTCGAGGAGCTCGAAGAAGTCGAGGAGCTACCCGAAGCGGGATCGGCCGTAGAAGTCGCTGAAGGCGCAGAGTTCGGCGAAACCGAAGCGGCCGCCGAAGTCGAGGAACTCGAGGAGGCCGAGCTCGCCGAGGACGAAGAACTCGAGGAGTTCGAAGAACTCGAAGAACTCGCCGAACGTGTAGAGCTCGGCGAGGTCGAGGATCTCGAAGAAGTCGCCGAAGGCATAGAGCCCGAAGAAGTGGATGCCCTCGAAGAGGTCTCCGAAGAAGAAGAAGAAGAACTCGCTGAGGCCGAGCCCGTCGCAGTCGCTGAAGGCGCAGAACTTGAAGAGATCGCCGAGCCCGTCGAAGCGGTCGAAGTCGCCGAAGTCGAGGAGTTCGAAGAAGTCGAGGAACTCGAAGAGGCCGAGCTCGCCGAGGACGAAGAACTCGAGGAGTTCGAAGAACTCGAAGAACTCGCCGAAGCGGAAGCGGTTGCCGAAGCCGGAGAGATCGACGAGGTCGAGGAACTCGAAGAGGCCGAGCCCGCCGAGGCGGGGGAGCTCGAAGAAGTCGCCGAGGCGGTGGAGCTCGAAGAAGTCGCCGAGGCGATGGAGGAGCTCGAGGCGGCCGATTTCTTCGACGAGCTGGAAGAGGCTGCGGATGTCGAGGAGTTGGATGAGGTCGCCGAAGAGACCGAGGTGTCGCTTGATGAATTCGGCTCGGGGCCGACGTCGGCGGCAGAACTCGATCGCATAGCGCGCGACATCGATTTCGCCCCCATTCCCGAGGCCGAGGACGCAGGCGATTTGCCCGCGATGGAAGTGGTCTCCCCCTTCACCGAATTGCTGAGCGAGCTCGAATCGGGGGACGTGCTCGGATGGGACGACGAAGACGGTATCGATGGAGTCCTGACCGAAGACGGCGTGGTGGACGATGCCGCGCCGCTCGAACCCATGGAGCCGATCGCCCAGCCCTATAGGCTCTTCTCGTCCCCTGCCGTTTACATCGAGCCTTTGGAACTCATCGCCGACGCCGCGGAGGAGCTGCCCGCCGAACTGCTGGCCGAAGAAGACGACGCCATAGAGGTCCGCGACGGCGTTCCCTACGTCTCCTCGAACGCGGGGGAATCGTTCCCCGATGCCGAGCGGTTCGATCCCGAATTACGCCAACTGGTAGACTCGGTGATCGCCCGCCAGCGCCTTTAGGATCCGCGAAGGGCTAATTGATCAGGGTTCGCGGATTGACGGTATGGCCGTTCTTGAAAACGGAGAAGTGCACGTGGCTGCCGGTGCTGAGCCCCGTGCTTCCGACGTCGCCGATCCGCTGACCGGTCTTCACGTATTCGCCGGGCGATACCCTGATGACGTCCATATGTCCGTACATCGTTCGATACCCTGAATGGTGGGAAATGACTACGTAATTGCCCGAGTTGACGTCGTAACCGGTGACCGATACCCGCCCCGCCATCCCCGCCCTGATGGGCGTTCCCTGGGGCGCGGCGATGTCCAAGCCCGAATGGAATTGGCGGACGCCGGTGAAGGGGCTGGTCCGATACCCGTACGGAGACGATACGTAGCCTCTGACCGGCCAGATGAAGAGGTCTCCGTTGATTTCCTGGAGATCCACCCGCGATAGGCGCGCCTGCGGTAAGAAGAGGGTCGTGCCGGCGGATATGGTTTGGCTTCCGGAAGCCGCGGCGAGTCCGTTCGCGATCTTGATCGCCGACGGCTCGATTTCGTATCGTTCGGCGATGGAGTCCACGGTTTCGGAACCCCTGGCGGAATACATGATCCCGTCCTGGTTCGGGATCTTGAGGTATTTACCGATCTGCAGCAGGCGCGAGTTCTTGATACCGTTGAAGGTGAGGATGGTATCCTGCGCGAGTCCGAAACGCACCGCGATCTCTCCGATCGTGTCCCCCTTTTCTATCCGGTACGACGCGTAGTAGAGCGGTTCCGAAGCGGAGAAAGCGGCGGGTTCCGGAATTCCTTCCGAGGTGGATCCCATGCCGGGGAGTCCTTCGTCCGCGTTCTCGAGCTCCGGCATGCCGACTCCGGCGGTGCCGTCTTCGACCGCCGTATCGGGCATCCGGGCGATGGTCATGGGAACCACGATGCACGCCGCGAACGCGAACGTCAGTATCACGCCCGTCTTACGGGATATCCTGGCCTTTTCAGATTCGTTATTGTTCGATTCCGGAGAAGTCACTCGCCTAACTCCCGCAGTTCCGTGTTGGACCGGCCATCCACGGGCTCGGTATCGTTTATTTTATATCGGCGATTGAGCGCTGACAACTAAGATTTTACGCGATCACTCCTCGCTCTGATCCATTGCCGCGAGGAGGTCCCGGATCGCGGCCGCGCGTTCGTATTCTTCCGCGGCTACCGCGCGTTCCAGCTCGGCTTCCAAGGCGCGGCGTTCGCCTCCGAGATCCCGCTTCCCCGGCGCCGGCTTCTCTTCCCATTCGCTTCCGCGGCCCGCCGCGGCGTCCACGATGAGGTTGACCGATACGCCCGCGGCGTCCACGATGTTTTCAGCGATATAGACGGGGCATTTTTTCCGCACCGCGAGGGCTATCGCGTCGGACGGGCGTGCGTCGACGGTGAATTCTTGGCCTCCCGCCTCTTCGGCCCCCAACAGTACGAGGCGGGCGTAGAAAGTTCCGTCCTTTAGGTCGGTTATCTCGATGCGTAGGAGCTCCGCGCCTAAACGTCTGATCAAGTCGAGGAGGAGGTCATGGGTAAGGGGCCGCGGCATGGCTACGTCGCCGAAGCCGATGAGGATGGATTGGGTTTCCAGTTGCCCCACGAAGATGGGTACGGCGATCTCCGAGCCGATCGGACGCACGAGCACGGCGTTGCCTTGCTCCGTCCGCGCGACCGTCCAAATTTCCGCTTTCACGAGGGTATTCACCGCAGCCTCCCGGCCTAGCCTATGAGCTCCGCGAGGCCCGCGAGCAGCTCGCGCGCCCGCTCGTCGGCCGCCCCGCCGGGGAAGGCTGCCCCGCGCACGGCCGCGGCGGCACCGGCGACGAGTTCCGCGCCGCGGCGGCGGGCCTCCTCTATCGTTCCCGCCTTTTGCAGTTCTCCGATGAGTTCCTCCACTTCGGGCGCCGAGGTCCCGCCCGCGCGCGAGGCGGAAAAGCAACGCGTCACGAATTCCATGCGCTCGGCGCGTTGGTTGAGGTACAGGATCACCGGAAGGCTTTTCTTGCCCTCCACGATGTCGTCGCCGCGTTTCTTGCCGCTTATGCCGCCGGTGAGGTTCTTCACGTCGTCCAGGATCTGGAACCCGACGCCGAGGTCCTCGGCGACGCGTCCGAGCCGGGCCGCCGCTTCCCGCTCCCGCGCGGAGACCGCGCCGGTAC
>JAEWSV010000128.1 GCA_023398155.1 Spirochaetota bacterium | reverse complement strand
GCCGCTGGGTCCGATGCTTCGGGGCCCTCGTGTACGGGGGCGGCTCGCGCTTGCGCAGGACGATCCGCTATCGGTAAAGGCAACAAGGGAGTCTATAACATGTACGGCAGCGTCGAATGGCGTGACGCGAAATACGAGGAAGTGCTCGAGCAGGAATTCCGGGGTTTGGAGCGGCGTAGGGCGGCTGATCCTACCTGTACGATCGCGGACATCGAGGCGGTGCTGACGCACCTATACGCGATGGACGGCGCCGATTGGGGCGGGCGGGGCGAGCTCCAGGATACCATCATGCAAGCGACTATCGCCGCGTACGAACGGTTCATAGCCGATTGGAAGGCCGAGCCCGTGCCGTGACCCGCGTCTCGCGGTCCTGAGCGCTCGGCGGGGATTCTTTCCTTTTTTTCTTTCCGCCTGTTACCTTCGCTCGGAGGCGTGGTTATATATGCAAGCGTACGGTAGGTGCCGTCGCCCGTCTTATTTCCTCCTTTTCCCCTCTGTCGGCTCCCCGGGTTTCTACTCCTTTTCCCGGGGAGCCTCTTTTTTATCCTAGCATTAAGTAGACCGAGTCGATCCTTTTTTCCTCGCCTCTATTCTTAATAATACAGTAATATTAACTCATGGAGGCTAGCATGGACGCCGAGGAATTACTCGCACGGTTGGAAAGGCTGCTCGGGACGGTGAAAGTCGGCATTTTGACCACGGTGGATGAGGGCGGTTTTCCGCGGAGCCGTTGGATGACGCCGGCCGTACTTAAGGGGCTCGGCGGTAACATCTACTCGGTGACCGCCCCCGATTCCCATAAGGCCGCGCACATCCGCGCTCGTGCCCAGGTCGAATGGACGTTCCAGGGAACGGCCTTGGACGAGGTGATCACCGTGGTCGGCGAGGCTTCTCTCCTGCAAGAACCGCGCATGACCGCCGAAGTGCTGGAGGAGATCGGCCCGAATCTGGCCGTTTTCTGGAGGGCCAACCCGGATTCCCGCAACTTGGTGGTGGTCGAAACGGTGATACGGGAGATCACGTGCTTCCTTCCGATCCGCAACGAACGGCATACGGCCGAACTGGAGTGACCGCGATGGCCTATTCGAAAGATTTCCAGAAAACCCTACTAAAATCGATGTCCCTTATTCGCCGCTTCGAGGAAGAGGCCGGTAGGATGTACGGGCTCCGCAAGATCGGCGGCTTTTGCCACCTCTACAACGGGCAGGAGGCTATCGCCGTGGGCGTGGCGGCCGCCCTCGATCTCTCCAAGGATTACGTGCTCACCGGATACCGCGATCACGGGCATGCCCTCGCCTGCGGCATGGATCCGCGCGGCGTCATGGCCGAGCTCTTCGGCAAGGCGACCGGATCTTCCCGCGGTAAAGGCGGCTCGATGCACCTGTTCGATGAGGAAAAACACTTCCTCGGCGGCAACGGCATAGTCGGCGGTCAGATCCCCGTAGCCACCGGCGTCGCCTTCGCTCAGAAATACGATGAAACGGGCGGCGTGACGGCCGTTTTCTTCGGCGACGGAGCCATCCATCAGGGAGCCTTCCACGAAAGCCTCAACATGGCCCGTATCTGGAACCTTCCCGCGATTTACGCCTGCGAGAACAACCAGTTCGGCATGGGTACGAGTTGGAAGCGGGTCTCGTCGGTGGAGGACTTTTCCGTGATGGGGGCGAGCTACGGCGTGCCGGGACGTCAGGTGAACGGCATGGACGTATTCGCCGTATACGAAGCTTTCAAGGAGGCGGCCAATTCCGCGCGAAAGGGAACCCCCGTTCTCCTGGATATCAGAACCTATAGGTATAAAGGCCATTCGATGAGCGACCCGCAGAAATACCGCAGCAAGGAAGAGGTTGAATCCTACCGCGCCCATGATCCGATCTTGATCCTCCGGGACCGCATGGAGGCTGATAAGATCATGACCGCGGCCGAATTCGAAGCCATGGAGAACGAGATAGAGGCCGTCGTCGCCGACGCCGTAGCCTTCGCCGCATCGAGCCCGGAGCCCTCGGCATCCACCCTCTACGACGATGTCTATTCCGGTCCATATCCGACCGCAGCGCTGGAGGGGAGGTAGCCATGGCCGTCATCAGCATAAGGGAAGCCCTTAACCGGGCGCTCGACGAGGAGATGGCCCGCGATCCCGGCGTTTTCCTCATGGGCGAAGAAGTGGCGGAATACGACGGCGCGTACAAGGTCTCCAAGGGCCTGCTCGCCAAATACGGTCCCAAGCGCGTAGTCGATACGCCGATCACCGAGCTCGGCTTCACGGGCATCGGCGTCGGCGCTGCCCAGGTCGGACTCCGGCCGGTTATCGAATGGATGACGCACAACTTCGCCTTGCTCGCCCTGGACCAAGTGGTGAACAACGCGGCCAAGATGCGGTACATGTCCGGCGGCCGGTTCAAGATGCCCATCGTATTCCGCGGGCCGAACGGCCCAGCGGAGTATTTGGCAAGCCAGCATTCGCAATCCTTCGCGAGCTACTGGGCCCACGTGCCGGGGCTCAAGGTCATCGCACCTTCCACGCCGGCGGACGCGTACGGTCTCCTCAAGAGCGCCATCCGCGACGACGATCCGGTAGTAGTGCTGGAATCCGAGATGGCGTACGGCTGGACGGGAGAAGTCAGCGACGAGGAAACCCTCGTTCCCATCGGACAGGCCGTCGTTCGCCGGCCGGGAAAGGATCTCACCATCATATCCTTCTCCAAGCCGATGAAGCTCTGCCTTGAGGCCGCCGCGGCCCTGGAAACGATGGGGATCGACGCCGAGGTGATCGATCTCCGAACCCTGCGCCCGCTGGACATGGACACGGTCCTTTCTTCGGTGGACAAGACGAATCGCGCCGTGGTCGTGGACGAAGCCTGGCCCGTCGCGAGCGTTGGCAGCCACGTCGCGTGGCGGATCATGCGCGATCGCTTCGATAGGCTGGACGCGCCGGTCGAGCTCGTCGCATCGGAGGACGTGCCGATGCCGTACAACCATGCCCTGGAGCTGGCCGCCCAGCCGAGCGTGGACAAGATCGTCGCCGCGGCCAATCGCGTCCTGTATCGGGAGTAGAACATGGCTGAAGCAGTACCGATGCTCGCATTGTCGCCGACGATGACCGAAGGCACCATCGCGGCATGGAAAGTCAAGGAAGGGGATGCCGTCAAACGGGGAACCGTCCTCTGCGAGGTGGAGACGGACAAGGCCGTCATGGATTACGAGTCCGCGGCGGCGGGAACGCTCCTTAAGATCGTCGTGCCCGCCGGCGGTTCCGCTTCCGTCGGCCAGCTCATCGCGGTGGTCGGCGCGGCCGGAGAGGACGTGGCGTCCATCCTGGCTTCGGCTGCCGCGAGCGCAGCTCCCCCCTCGGCGGCTCCCGCGGCTTCTTCCGCGGCGGTCTCCACGGCGCCGAGCCCCGCCGCGGCTCCGGTTCCGGCTCCCGCACCGAGCCTCGCTCCGGCGGCGATCGGGATTCCCGCGGCTCCCTCCGATACGACTGCGGGGTTTCCGGCGCTCCCGCCGGGAAAACCGCGGTCTTCTCCGCTCGCGCGGGTCTTGGCGCGCCAGGCGGCCATCGACCTCCGCGAAGTGACCCCCTCGGGCCCCGGCGGACGCGTCGTCAAGCGGGACGTGGAAGCGTATCTCGCCGGCGCCTCGCCTGCGGCCGCCGAGTCGGGAAGCGGCCCTTCGAGCCCTGCAGCCCCCGCGGCCGCCGGATCTACCCCCACGGTACGGCCGCGAGCGATCCTGGAGGACCGCGTCGTTCCGCTCACGCGCCTCCGCGCCACGAGCGCGAAGCGGATCGCCGAATCCAAGCGGGAGGCTCCCCACTTCTATTTACGCGCCGCCGTGGAAGCGGACCGCCTCATGGCGCTTCGTTCGGCCATCAACGCGGACCGCGACGAGAAGGACAAGCTTTCCCTCAACGCCTGGTTCGTCAAGCTCTCGGCGGCGGCGATAGCGCTCAACCCCGCGGTCAACGCCCTCTGGCGCGGCGAGGCGATCGAGTATCGGCGCAGCGTGGATATCGCCCTGGCGGTAGCCCTGAACGACGGCCTCGTCGCTCCGGTCGTCCGCGATTGCGCGCGTAAATCCATCGCCGAAATCGAGGCGGAGTTCCGCGTCCTCATCGCCAAGGCGAAGGGCGGGAAGCTTAAGCCGGAAGAATACTCGGACGCGACCTTCACCATCTCCAACCTCGGCGCCTGGGGCGTAGAAGAATTCACCGCGATCATCAATCCTCCCGGATCGGCCATCCTCGCCCTCGGAGCGGTTTCCAAGGAACCCGTCGTCCGTACCGACGGCTCGGGCCGAGATGAGATCGTCGTGCGGTCCATGCTCAGGGCGACGGTCTCCTGCGATCACCGGACCATCGACGGCGCGGTCGGGGCCGCCTTCCTTCGCGACCTCAAAGCCTTGTTCGAAGAGCCCGCCCGGGCCCTTCTCTAGTAGGGAGGAGAACTATGGCCGATTTCGAGTACGACGTGGCATTCATCGGCGCGGGCCCCGGCGGGTACGTCGGGGCGATCCGCGCGCGGCAGCTTGGGCTCAAGACGCTGGTCGTGGAGAAGGACAAAGCCGGCGGGGTATGCCTCAACATCGGCTGCATCCCATCCAAGGCGCTCATCGATAGGGCGACTAAATTCCGGTCCCTGGAGGAGCTCGCGCGTTTCGGCGTGCGGGCCGACCTCGGTTCCTTCAATTACGCCGCGGTGCAGGAGGCTTCCCGCGCGGCGGCGGACAAGCTATCCAAGGGCATCGACTTCCTCCTCAAGAAGAACGGGGTGGACTACGTCGCCGGCGAAGGTCGACTTGCCGGAGCCCATGATG
>JAEWSV010000118.1 GCA_023398155.1 Spirochaetota bacterium | reverse complement strand
CGTACCTATCGAATTGGTAAACGGCATCGCCTCGCTATCGAATTATCCGTCCGCGAAGGTGCTAAAGCTGTTTATGGGTCTTGAGTAAATGGGTCTTGTGGATGCCTGTTGGCTTTGGGACTAGGGGCTGGATGCTCACGCTTCGCTGTAAGGGGTTGGCTGGGGGTTCTGTAACGGATAACTACCTCCAGGTCGACCTTGGGCGCCCTCTACGAGCCGCCCTTCGACCAGTACCACGAGGGCTGTCCCGAGAAGCTCTTCGGCAGCGAAGCCGACCGCGTCATCGAGTTCGTGCGGTACGCCAACGGGCTCGTTTTGTCGCTGGTTGGGGAGTCATTTAAGGAGAGCGTGTGACGACGCTGATCGACACCCTCAGTATTCCTTCGGCCCCTGACATGAACTGACAGGGAGCGCGGTGTAGGATGCCTTCATGAACAGCGCCGAAGGTCCCTTCGCCGGCATCGCCTATTGCGGTCTGATCTGCCCCCTCTGTTTCCTCGCGGACAAGTGCGACGGGGGCAAGACGAACAACAACCGGTGCGACCGGAACTGTTCGGATGAAGGCTGCTACCAGAAGAAGTGTTGCGATGGAAAGGGCTTTGAGGGCTGCTGACAGTGCGACGATATCGCCGCTTGCCAAGAAGGTATCTTTTCCCAAGGCGATCACTCAAAGATCAAGGCCTTTGCCCTTTGCATCAAGCAAGACGGCGCGGACGCTTTTATCCGGAACATTCTCAAGAACATGGAAAAAGGCTTGAGCGTGGAGAAGGGCTGGGATTATGACGGTAAGCCCATCGCGGAGGTCCTCGCGATGATACGGGGCTAGGGCTTAATTTTCGCGATCCGGCCCCGGTGGTGGGTCCCGTGGTTTAACATGTGGGCGAGCGCCAGCCCAAAGACGTAGCGGTGACAACACCCCAGAGGGTCAGACCTCTATGACGCGGAGTAGTTCCGTTCAAGCGTGGTGATCGCCCGTGAGCTGAGGCCCTTCTCGGCGAATGCCCGGGGATGCAATGAACGTTCTCAAGGATACTCAACCAACACTGCTCGCCATCCGCGCATAGCCGAGCGCCTCATAGGTGCATAGCTATGCACCTTTCTAATACGTTGCGATTCTTGGGGGTGCGTACTAGACTGTTGGGCGGAGTCTTGTAAGGGGGATCTGCGCGATGGAAACGACCTTCACCCACGCGATACGTCCACGCGACGTCGTCCTATGCGAAAGCCGACCTTGAGGGATTGAAGGTCCTCATCGAACAATCGTACGAACATTGAAAAGCCCCCGGAAGCTGCGACGGGAGAAAGGGATCGAAGCGTTCTAGCCAGAAGGAGGTCCCGTCGTGAAGGCCATCACCTATAGCGAATACGGCTCGCCCAGTGTCCTGAAGCTTACGGAAATCGCGAAACCCGAACCGAAGCGGAAGGAGATACTCGTGAAGGGCCGCGCGACGACCGCGACGACCGGAGATTGGCGGCGCCGAGGCAATTGGAATCTGTAGCGGCGCCAACCGAGGGCACCCCCCTAGACCGCCACTCCATCCGCTTCGTCGAGGCAGACGACGCTGTGTCCCACGATCCTATAGGATGCCCGGCGTCCCGCGGCCTCCGTTTCCGCGTAGGTACCGGGCCCGCTCCCGAGCGAGCGGGGGCGCTCCCTGCGCCCGAGGCGGATCCAACGTCCGTCGCCCCCGCCAGAGGATAGCTTCGCCTGGCGGAGGCTTTGTTGCTACCTGAGCGCCACCAGGATGACGCTCGCGATCAAGCCGGAAACGAAGAAGTAGCTGCCGCTGATGAGCCCGTAGAACAGCGGACGGGGCATGGCGGGATTGATGGCCGTGTTGACGGTCGTCGCGGCCAGGAACCCGAAACCGACGATGGCGCCGAAGACGAGCCCGTCGGCGATCGACTCAATCCGGAACGCGCGGATCAATATCGAGAAGGCCAATACTGTGACGAAGCTGCAGACGGCCGGACCGGCGATGAAGAGGGCTCCTACTTTACCCGCTGGTCCGCGCTCCCTGCCCAGCGCCGCGGCCTAGGCTTTTCCGAAGATGACGGTGAACCAGAGTCCTCCCGTGACGACGAGCGCCGCTGTAGCCGCAATGACGGCGAGCCAGCTCAGCTCTGAAAGTACGTTGAACATGTATGCTATCCTCCTTTGGATTCTCGGTAACGCCTCTTGACTGAGTGTGTTAACAAAGATATCAAATAATAAGTATCAATGTTAATGGAAAGAGTCAAGCGGTTTTGGATGGCGAACCGGGACTCGGGAGGATAGATGCCCACGGAAAAGCAAGACCAGACCCGTAACCGTATCCTGGACGTAACCGAATCCCTCTTGAGGAGCGTCGGGCGCGACTCCATCACGATCCGCGCGGTGGCGGATGAGGCCGCGGTCCAATTGCCGACCATCTACCGGCTGTTCGTGGACAAGGCGGGTCTTCTCGACGCGGTAGCCGAGCGGGGCTTCGTTCGGTATATGGCCATAGAAAGCGATCTGCGTGAATCGCAGGAACCCGTCGAGCAGTTGCGTCGCGGTTGGGACATCCATGTCCGCTTCGGGCTGGAGAATCCGGAGCTCTACGACCTCATGTACGCGGAGTCGCACGGCCGACCGGCTACGGGCGCCGCGCGTATCGCGCTGGAAGGTCTTGAGTCGTTGATCGATCGGTTGGCGGCTTCGGGATCGCTCAAGGTGGGCCGGGAACAGGCGACGTTCATCGCGTTCTCTTCAGCCGCGGGCACCGTCCTGGCGAGCTATTTCCTACCGAAGGCTCTGCATGATCCCGCCAATATGGCTCGTATCAGGGAGTCTATGATAGCTTCCATCACGACCGCGGCTACGGCCCAGGGCGACGCGTTGATCGCCAACGCGGCCGCGACGCTCGGAGGCAACCTCGATCGCCTCGCGGCGCTCACCCGGAATGAGAAGGGACTTCTTCAGGAATGGCTGGGCCGCGTTCTTTCCCCGCCTACGCCTCCAGCGTCAGGCTCACCGGACAGTGGTCGGAGCCCATCACGTCGGGGTGGATCTCCGCGGCCACCACCTTCGACTTGAGCGCGGCGGAGACCAGGAAGTAGTCGATTCTCCACCCGACGTTCCGGCTACGCGCTCCGCCGAAGTTGCTCCACCAGGTGTAGTAGCCGTTGCCCTGCTTGAACATCCGGAAGGTATCGACGAAGCCTGAGTCCAAGAAGGCCTGGAAGCCGGAGCGCTCCTCTTTGGTGAATCCCTTCTTTCCGTCGTTCGGTTTCGGGTTAGCCAGGTCCAACTCGGTGTGGGCCACGTTGAGGTCGCCGCAGAAGACCACGGGCTTGGTCTTCTCTAAGAGCTTGCAATACTCAAGGAACGCGGGATCCCACTTCTCGTGGCGGAGGGGAATGCGGCTCAGGTCGTCCTTCGCGTTCGGCGTATAAACGGTGACCAGGAAGAAGCCGGGATACTCGGCGGCGAGGACGCGGCCCTCGGCGTTCGGGTCGCCGTACTCGTCGCCGGCCATCGAATACTTCTTCTGGAGCTCATCGGGCAAACCGCGGCGGACGGAAAGCGGCTCCGTACGCGAGAGGAGGGCGGTGCCCGAATAGCCCTTCTTTTCGGCCGAATACCAATAGTCGCGATACCCTGCCGCGTCCAACGCCGCGTCCCCCTCCTGGGCTTTGGTTTCCTGGAGGCAGAGCGCGTCGGGCTCGTGCTCCTTGAGGAAGGGGCCGAGGGCGTCTTTCTTCAAAACGGCCCTGATTCCGTTAACGTTCCAAGAATAAAGTTTCATTCGATGAATATCGGACCGCGGCGGGGAGATCGTCAAGGCGC
>JAEWSV010000575.1 GCA_023398155.1 Spirochaetota bacterium | reverse complement strand
CTCTACACCGAGCGCCTGGACGGCTTCTGCATCGTCTCGTCGGATTCGGACTTCACCCGCCTTGCCGCGCGCCTCCGCGAGGGCGGCCACACCGTCTACGGGTTCGGGGAGAAGAAGACGCCCAAGGCCTTCGTGGCGGCTTGCGACAAGTTCATCTATACGGAGATCCTCAAGGGGCAGCAGGAAGAGGTCGAGGAAGACGAGTCGAGGCCGACTCCCAAGATCCAGAAGGACTTCAAGGGCGACCGTCGGCTCATCAACCTACTCCACAACGCGGTGGACGACCTCGCGGACGAGTCCGGCTGGGCCTACCTCGGCGCCGTCGGACAGAATATCACCAACCGGTCCAGCGAGTTCGATCCCCGCAACTACGGGTTCCGTAAGCTCGGCGACCTCTTCCGCGCCATCCCCCAGTTCGAGATCGAGGAGCGTTCCCAGGAGAACGGCCCCGGCCGCCAGGTCTACATCCGCTGGAAGCGGCGAAGCCGGTAAGGCGGGGCGGTCATCGGGGTAGGCTATCGCCTGGACGCGCGCCGCCACGCGTAGTACGCGTCGAAGGCCTTGTTACGTGCTCTCGATCCTGCCGGTGCTCGTGGTGTACATTTTTACCCAGAAGAAAATAATCGAAGGCGTCGTGCAAGGCGCGATAAAATAAACGGCTATGGCCGGGAGCTTCCCGGCCGAGCCGGCATGGAGCGTACGCGATGGCATTTTATGATCTTCCCCGTGAAGCCTTACTCACCTACAAACCGCCGCGGACCGAAGAGGCGGACTTCGATCGATTCTGGTCCGAGACCCTCGGCCGGGCAGCTTCCGAGCCGCTGGACGCCGCGTTCACCCCGTACGATTGCGGTCTTTCCGCGGCTGAGGCGTTCGATGTCACGTTTTCCGGGTATGACGGCGAGCGCGTAAAGGGTTGGCTCATCCTCCCCGCCGCCGCCCTCAGGCCCTCGTTACCGCAGTATCGATCGGGGAAGCTCCCCTGCGTCGTGGAATACATCGGCTACGGCGGCGGCCGGGCCTTCCCCTGGGATTGGCTCCTCTGGGCCGGCGCGGGGTACGCCCACTTCGTCATGGACAGCCGGGGGCAGGGCGCCTCCTGGCTCCCCGGCGATACCGAGGACCTCTGCCCGACCGGCGCCTCGGTTCCCGGCGTCATGACGAAGGGTATCGAATCTCCGGAAACCTACTACTATCGGAGGATCATGACCGACGCCGTCCGGGCGATCGAGGCCGCCGCGAGCCATCCGGCCGTAGACGGCGCGCGCGTGGCCGTGACCGGCGGTTCGCAGGGCGGCGGCCTCGCCATCGCCGCGGCCGCTCTCTCCGGAAAGGTCCGCTTCCTCATGCCCGACGTTCCCTTCCTCTGCCACTACCGCCGCGCCACGGAGATCACGGACGCCGATCCGTACGCGGAGATCGCGCGGTATCTCCACACGCGGCGCGATTCCGAAGCGACGGCGTTCAAGACGCTCTCTTACTTCGACGGCCTCAATTTCGCCTCCCGCACCAAGATCCCCGCCCTGTATTCCGTCGCCCTCATGGACACCATCTGTCCTCCCTCCACCGTCTTCGCCGCGTACAACTGGCACGCCGGAGAGAAAGAGATCAGGACCTATCCCTACAACAACCACGAGGGCGGCGGGACCTACCAGGTCCGGGAGAAGCTCCGCTTCGCGGGCAGGTTGTTCTCGGCCTGAGGGCGGGCGCTCGGCTGCCGCGCGTCGCCGAACGCCTGCCGCGCGGCGCCGAGCTCCTGCCCTGTTCTATCCTCGATCTTCCGCTTCCGCGGCGCCTCCGATCAGCCGAAATCCGCCGCTTGCGGGAAGGCGATACCGAAGGTCGCTTCTCCGCCATGGTAGATTATTTGGCAGGTCGGCCGGATGTCCCTCCAGCCTTCCTTCGCCGCCGTCCTGCGGTAGTCGCGGACGATGATTTCCTCATCGTCCGGAACGCCCGAGAGGGCGCCGACCAGGATCGGAATCCCGCCCATCATGAGATGGACGTTGCCGGAACTCATCGCGAACATGTTCATCGCGACGAGGGCGGCCGATTGATCGGGTAGGGAACCGGTGAACGAGTAGATGATGACTCCCGGGGTTTTCGTCCCGGCGGCCGGCGCGCTCGGCTTCGGGGCGCCGTCGATCGGAACTCCGGGGAAGAGCGACGCCATCGCCCGCATCGCGAGCCCTTGGGTAAAGTCCGTGGAAGCGTCCCCGGTCTTGATCGCGGCGATCCGTTCCTCCAGCTCTTTCTCCTTCCGCGCCTCCTCGGCCGCGGCCCTCGCCGCTTTATCCGCGGCTTCCCGTTCGGCCTCCGCCTTCTCGCGTTCGATCTCCGCTACGCGTTTTTCGTAGAGCTCTTCGGGCGTCTTCCCGTCACGATCTTTGGTTGAACTCGTTTCGGGCAGGGTACGGAGGATGAGGTCCAGGACTTCGCGGTTCGTCTTCGCTGCGGCCCGGTGCGCCGGTAGGCGCCCTTTGGCGTCCGCTTGGGCGAATTGTTCCGGCACGAGGCTGAGGAGGACTTCTACGCACTCCGGAGCGCCGAGTTCCGCGGCTAGGGCGGCCGGCATCCGTCCTTCGGCGTCTACGACGTCGAAGAGGGCCGCCCGCTTTCGGAAGAGGAATTCCAGGGGGACGGCGTTCCGAGAACGAATCGCGATCAGGCAGGGATTCTCGCCGGGAGCGGACAAGCGCCGCAGATTCTCCTCCGTCGCCAGGCTCTGTCCCCATAGCTCTTCCAACGCGCCAAGTTTCTTCCCCTGGGCGAGCTCGCCGACCCTTTTTCTCCACGCCTCCTCTTTTTCCCCGAGCCGAGCGGCGGCTTTCTTCCGCGCGTCTTCGGTGGCCGCATTTCGCGCCAGATCCGCCAGGTCCTCGGGCCTCTCGACGCGTTCTACCGCGGCAAGGCTCACTCCGGAGGCCGGACCGCGGGCGGCGCGGAGCACCGTCGCCTGATCCGGTTTTATCCGTTCCAAGATCGCATCCGCGTCGTGGTAGGCGAGGGGGAGATCGAGGAAGCGCTCCAGGCTCGCGGCATCCAGGTTCTTGATGAAGTGTTTCGCCAGATGGGCCTTGCTCGCCGGATCGACCTTCGTCCCCAGAAGCCGATCGGCGAGTTCTTTGGGACGGTTCTTATTGATCCAGCGGAGGGCGACGAGAATAGTATCCCAGTCTTCGCCGGAGAAGAGTTCGGAAAGGCGGGCGTCGGGATCGGAGGCCCAGAGCTTCCGGATCCGCTTCGATTCGGCGGTTTCGCGCGCCGTCTTGGTCGCCGCGATGATGTTGCCGACGAGGACGACGAGGAAGGCGAGGCCGAGCGCGCCGACGAGGAAGATCCACATGGAGGACGGGGCGAACTCCAGGTCCTCTATGAGGTTCACCCAATACGCGTACGCGGAGACGAGTCCCGCGAGGGCGACCGTGCCCAAGCCCGCGTTCCAGGAGTACAAGGCTATAGAGCGAGCGTGGAATTCCTCCTCGGGGGCGATCCAAAGCGTGCCGCAGAGCCTGCAAGTCTGGCTGACCATGCCGTTTTCCCGGAGACCGGTTTGGCAGGCCGGACATGACTGCTCGGCTTTCCGGGGCCTCGCCGCCTCGCGGCGCCGCGCGGCTACGATCGAACCGATGATCAGGATCAGGGCTGCCGCGGCGGCGGCCATCGCCGCGACGTAATAGAGCCGATAGGGAAGGGCGAAGCCGCCTCCCGAGAGGGAGCCTTCGGGCCATGCGACGAGCGCGGAAGCGTCTCCCGTCTCGGCCACCGCATCGACGCCGATGCCGTGGGGCAGATCCGCGAAGCCGGAAACATCAGGGCTCAAGATGCCGACGAGGCGGGCCGGAGGCCCTAAGTCCACGATGCCGCGAGCGGCTTCACCGAACGGCGGATTGATCTTGACCAGCGCGCGCTTGCCGTCTCCGGAGAGCGTCCCCTGCCATACTTCGCAGTATTCCACCGTACACGGATCCGCCGAGAGGAGCTTTCCGGCTGCCGAGTAGCGCAGGACCTTGCCCCCGTGGATGAATCCGAAGGCATCGCTCTCGTAGAACCGAGGCTTCGCGATGTCCCCTTTGACGATCTTCTCCATCTCCAGCACCGCGAGGGGCGCCTTTTTCCTGAGGGAATAGACGATGCCCTCATCGTACCAAAGCGAGTGGTAGATGATGGCGAGGTTGAGGCCGTCCGGCGAGAAAGCCGCCTGGATGGCTTTTTGGGCATCGATCTCTATAGAAGTCCGGGAGAAGCGGGCCGTATCCATGAGGACGACGGCATCCTTCGTTAAATCCGGTTTCCCGTCCAGGAAGAGGATATGCGCCGCCGAGGCCGCGACCATGCGCCAACTTTTGGATTTATTCTTGAACGCTTTGGCCGAAAGCCGCGGAGAGGCGACGGGGCAATCGAGGAGCCAAGCGGTAGGGGCGTCGGGAGAATGGCCGTAGAGATACGCGGTATCGCCGGCGTCGCTCAAGAGGAGCTGCCAATGGTCGGGCGGCGATTCGGCGTTGACGCGGGTCTTCACGACGGCCCGCTCGACCCACGCGGAGTCCTTCCACGCGCTGATCCTTAGGGAAGGCTCGGCCCCGCCGGAGACCAATTCCGCAAGGATTCGCCCGTCCGCTGAGAGCGCGAACATCGGGGTAACCTGGTGCTCGTATCCGGAAAAGGACGCTAGCGGGAAGTCGAGGGGCTCGGCGTAAGCGAGACTCGGGATTCCGATGCACAGGATCAGGATATAATGGATAATTTTCTTGTTATTTAGCATAGCCAAATACTAACTCCCTTTGGCGATTCCTTCACGCAATAATTCGCGCCGGCGAAACGCGGCGCCGGCGAAACGCGGCGCCGACGGAGCGCGGCGCCGGCGGTAAAGTTGACCGGACGGCAATAGTGGGTTACTATCACC
>JAEWSV010000549.1 GCA_023398155.1 Spirochaetota bacterium | reverse complement strand
ACGTAGAGGAAGCATCGGAATACCGACGCTTCGTGGAGCCGTTCGTCGCGTCGGCCATCCGGAAAGGCATACGCATCGTTTATTTTCGCTTCGCGGACCACGCCCCCCTCGTTCCGGGCGGAGAAGGCGTCGACGTAATTGAACTGGACCCTTCCGGGGGCTTCGAGCACTTCGTATCGCAGATCGTCGATATAGTGGAAGCCGAAGCGGAGCGCTCGTGGTTCGTATTCGATTGCCTCTCCGGCCTCGCGAACGATTGGTACGCCGACCGGATGATGGCCAATTTCTTCCTCGTGGTCTGCCCCTTCGTCCTGAAGCTTAGGTCGCTCGCCTACTTCGCCCTCTATAAGCACCGGCACTCCAACCACGCGACCGATACGATCTACTCGACCGCGCAGATCATCATCGAGGTTTGGACCCACCGCGGGAAGACCTACGTCCAGCCCCAGAAGGTCGAGGATCGGCAATCCCCCACGATGTACATGCTCCACGGCATGGAAGGGGAAAAGTTCCAGCCGATCTCCAACAGCGCGCTCACGGCGGACGTCGTGGCGGCGGTCAAGCGGCCGCTCCTCAATTTCACCATCCAGCGCTTCGGACCGTGGACGGCGAGTTACCATGAGGCGGAAGCGATCGTCGAGGCGCTCAAACGCGGCGAGCCCAAGGAAACGGAAGCGGGCCTCCTGTTTGAGCGCATGCTCCACATGGTCATCACGCGGCAGACCAGTTTCCTACCGCTCGCGCGGCGATACTTCGACCTTCCTTTCCTGACCGACGTGCTCAAACGCCTCATCGGCTCCGGGCTCATCGGCGGCAAGGCCCGCGGCATCCTCCTGGCCCAGCGCATCCTGCGCGAGGCCGACGGCGAATGGGAGCGCATCCTGGAGGTCCACGATTCCTTCTTCATCGGCTCGGACGTCTTCTACACGTATATCATCCAGAACGATTGCTGGTGGCTGCGGAGGAAGAAAGGCACGATCGAAGAGATCCTGGAGCGGGCCGCGATAGCGCGGGAGCGTATCCTCTCAGGCCGGTTCCTCGACTACATCGTCGTCCAATTCCAGGAGATGCTCGAATATTTCGGACAGGCGCCCATCATCGTCCGCTCAAGTTCGATCCAGGAGGACAGCTACGGCAACGCGTTCTCCGGCAAATACGAGAGCGTCTTCTGCGCGAACCAGGGTACGCCCGAAGTCCGCCTGGAGTCCTTCCTGGACGCGGTGCGGCGCGTCTACGCGAGTTCGCTCTCCGAAGAAGCCCTCCTCTACCGCCTCCACCACGGACTCCTGTTCGAGGACGAACAGATGGCGCTTCTCGTGCAGCGCGTATCGGGCAACCTCTGGGGCGACTGGTTCTTCCCTCCCGCTGCGGGTGTCGGCTTCTCGTACAACCCCTTCGCCTGGGACTCCTCCATCGATCCGAAATCCGGCATGCTCCGCCTCGCGTTCGGGCTCGGCACGCGGGCCGTAGACCGCGTGGACGACGATTACACGCGCATAGTCGCGCTCAACGCCCCCCTCAAGCAGCCCGGCAAGGACCCCGAAGAGGCGAAGAAGTACACCCAGCGGAAGGTGGACCTCATCGACATCGGGAATAACCGGTTCTCCACCGAGCCCATCCGGCGCACCCTCGCCCTCCTGCCGGACGCTCTCCGCGCGCTCTTCGGGAGACCGGACGAGACGGCCCTCGCGCGGGCGCGCGAACTCGGGGTGGACGAAGAGTCGGCCCTCCGCCTGGACTTCCAGGGTCTCTTGGCGGAGGGGGATTTCTGCGAGCGGATGCGTATGCTCCTCTCCGCGCTGGAGGCCGCGTACGAGCATCCGGTCGACGTGGAGTTCACGGTCAACGCGGCCACGGAGGAGAACGGCGAGAGCGGGGATCGGGCGTATCGGATAAACCTGGTGCAATGCCGCCCGTTCAAGGTGCGCATCGTCGGCGCGGGCGATCTCGGAGTCCGGCCCGGTTCGCTTCCGCAGGAAAACGTCTTCATCCGGAGCGACGGGCCGGTCGTCGGGAGGAGCCTCGCGGCGAAGGTGGACCGCCTCGTGTACGTTTCGAGCGAAGTGTACACCACCCTGAGCGAACAGGAGCGCTACGCGGTTGCCCGGCTCATCGGCCGCCTCGCGCACCTGCCGAGCGGTAAGAAGGAACCCGTCGTCATGCTCGTCGGGCCCGGGCGTTGGGGGACCTCCACGCCGGCCATGGGGGTTCCCGTCTCGTTCAACGACATCAAGGGAGTCACGGTCCTCGTGGAGTTGGCGCTCATGCACGCGGGGCTCGTACCGGACGTGTCGCTCGGCACCCATTTCTTCAACGACCTCGTGGAAATGGACATGCTCTATTTCGCCGTGTTCCCCGAGCGTACCGGGTGTTGCCTGAACGAGGATTTCCTCGCCGCGGCCTCACGATCGCTCCGCGTCGTAGAGCCGGACGATCCCCTCTGGCGGCGGGCCGTCGTGGTCCTGGAGAGCTCTTCCGCCGACGCGGGGGCGGAACTCAGGCTCTACGCCGACGCGACGGCCCAAGAAGCGCTCTGTTACCTGGCATAAGGCGCTGAAAACCAAAAAAAGAGGCGTCCCCGCCATGGGGACGCCTCTTTTTTTACGCTGACGATATTCTTACACCACGCCGTGGGCCAGCATGGCTTCTGCGACGCGGACGAAACCCGCGATGTTCGCTCCGGCGACAAGATTTCCCTTGGCGCCGTACTGATCGGAAGCGTTCTTGCACTGGTCGTAGATGCCGTCCATGATCCCGTGGAGTTTGGAATCGACCTCGTCGAAGGACCAGTGGAGGCGCATGGAATTCTGCGACATCTCCAGGGCGCTCGTCGCGACGCCGCCGGCGTTGGCCGCCTTGGCGGGGCCGAACGAGACGCCCGCGTCCAGGAAGGTACGCACCGCTTCGGGAGTGGACGGCATGTTGGCGCCTTCCGCCACCGCGATGACGCCGTTCTTCACGAGGGCGGCAGCGGCGCTGCCGTCCAGCTCGTTCTGGGTCGCGCAGGGGAGCGCCACGTCGCACTTGACCGACCAGATACCGTCGCAGCCTTCCACGTACTGCGCGCCGGGACGCGAGCCGAGGTAGTCCTTGATGCGTCCGCGCTCGATTTCCTTGATGAGCTTCACGACGTCCAAGGCGATGCCCGCCTCGTCCACGATGTACCCGTTGGAGTCGGACATGGCGATGACCTTGCCGCCGAGGGAAGCGACCTTCTGCGCGGCGTAGATGGCCACGTTGCCGGAGCCGGAGATCACGACCTTCTTGCCTTTCCAGTCCGTCTTCCGGTCCTCAAGCATGCGGGTGGTGAAGTATACGAGGCCGTACCCGGTCGCCTCGGTGCGCGCGAGGGATCCGCCGTAGGATAGCCCCTTGCCGGTGAGGACGCCCGTGAAGCTGTTGGTGAGCTTCTTGTACTGGCCGTACAGGTAGCCGATCTCCCGTCCGCCGACGCCGATGTCGCCGGCGGGAACGTCGGTGTCCGG
>JAEWSV010000536.1 GCA_023398155.1 Spirochaetota bacterium | reverse complement strand
TTTCAAGAATACCGACTCGGATTCTGCTACTACTTGGAAAAGTACCTTCCGTTCAGTCCGTCTCTCCGCTCGATCCCGGCAAAGCAGGCAACCAATAGTAAGTCGGTGACCGGGGAAGCGCTTATCTTGGATAGGCGGAACATGAAAGACCCGGTAAAGACCGGGCGAAGGAAGGCCACCATGGCCAAGAAACTCTACGTCGGAAACCTCTCGTACAATACCTATGAGGACGGTCTCCGCACCCTCTTCGCGTCCTACGGCACCGTCGAGTCCGTGAAGATCATCACCGACCGCGACACCGGTTCCTCCAAGGGCTTCGGCTTCGTGGAGATGAGCACCGACGACGAGGCGCGCGCCGCCATCGCCGGGACCAACGGCCGCGAGTTCGACGGTCGCCAGCTCAAGGTGAACGAGGCGATGGATAAGCCCCGCCGCGACCGCGATTCCGGCGGCGGTTACGGTAACCGCTGGTAGAACAAAAAAAGGCGCCTTAGGGCGCCTTTTTTTTTCCGAGAATGATTTCGTCATTCTCGACTATTCCAGGACCTACTAAAAATCGAAGGCCGTCCCAAAAGGGACGGCCTTTTATTATAGCAAACATCTTCTCTGCGGTCTGGGTATTTGAATGCCTCGGTCCTAGCCTACCACGAGGCTCGTGAGGTAGGGAATGGATATGAAATTCCCGATCATGCCGCCGAGCGAAGACAAGAAAAAAACGAGGAGGGCGCGCGTGACCCGGTTGCGGTAGAAGCCGCGGATGCTCGCGACGTCCTCGGATAGGCTCTGAACATCGGCCACGCGGGGCTTGCGCAGGGAAGCTTCGGCCACGCCGGAAAAGAGGCCGACACCCACGAAGGGATTGATGGTCGCTATCGGAGCACCGAAGAAGGAAATGAGGATGGACAGGGGATGGCCGAAAGCGAGCGCGGCGCCGAGGGCGGCGAGCGAACCGTTGAGCAGCATCCATTTGATCATCATGTCCAGGCTTACGCCGGCCCCGGCGCGGAGAAAGCCTGCCGCGATGAGGGCGACGAGAAGAGCCGGAATGAGCCAGGGGAGAGCCGCGCTCAAGCGGGAAGGGGCCGGGATCAATTCCAGGTCCGAGACGTCGGCGGAGGCACCCGCTTCGGCGAGACGCGCGAGATGCGACTTGACGCCGTCCATGTGGCCGGCTCCGATCACCGCGACCAAGCGTCGGCCGTCGCTGGACCAAATCTTGGAAGCCAAGTAGCGGTCGCGCTCGTCGATCAGGGTTTCTTTGACCTTCGGCAGGTAATCCGCGAGCTGGGCCATCATGCCGTCCAGCTCGTTCTTGTCCTTGAGCGCCTCTATCTCCGCTTCGTCCAGTTTTTCGGTGCTGAGCGCGCTGGAAGCGAGGGCCGCCATGAGCTTGCTCTTACTCCAGAAACCGCACTTGGCCCAAGCGCGCTTGAGCGTGACCTGGACTTCGCGGTCGCAGAAGGAATACGGGATGCCGAGTTCGACCGCCGTCTCCACGGCCTTCTTCATCTCGTCGCCGGGCTTCACTCCGAGCCCCATCCCGAGGCGGCGCTGGAAACTCGATAGGACGAGGTTCGCCATGAGGAGGAACCCCTTGCCCTCCTTGAGGACCTTTGCTACGTCGAGTTTTTCCCAATCATCCTGGTCGGTCATGGATTTATAGCGTCCGGCGTCTATTTCCACGCAAACGCGGTCGGGCGCCTCCTCGCGCACGACCCTCGCCACTTCCTCCACGCTCTCGCGCGATACGTGAGCGGTGCCGACGAGGATGATTTCCCGCTCGCCGAGGATGAGGCGGCTTCTATTATCGTTCATTGGTTCTCCTGGGCGGTCTCTACCGCTTCGACGAATCTTTCGAATAGCGTTTCTTCGTTGGGGCAGGCGAGGGACCGAATCACGCCGCCCGCCATATGGTCGTGCCCGCCTCCTTCTCCGATGCCGGAGAGGGCTTCCTTAACGACCGCGCCCGCCGAGATGTCGCTCGATCTGCTGCGGACGGAGACGTGGGCCTTGCCGCCGCCGGTCTCGACTATAACCGTGACCGAGATTTCCTTCAACCGGAGGAAGAAGTCGGCCATGATGGAGATGAGCTCCTGGCTGCAGTCCATGTGGAGGACCGTGAAGAAGAGCGGTCCCCGCGTGTGGGAATGCGCGACGGCGTACTCGAATGCTGGCAGGTCGGCTATGGAGAGGGACGCCTTGACGACGCGCGTTCCGAATTCCCAATCGGCGCGGAAGAAGAGCCGATGGTGCGCTTCCAGGTCGGCGGGACTCACCCTGCGGGAGAGGAAATCGGTGTCCATCTGAATACCCATGAGGAGGGCGGTAGCGGTATCGCGGTCGGTGTCGAGGCCGGCGTCATCCCAATATTCGCCGACTATGGTGGCGCAGGATCCGTAGCTCGTACGGACGTCGACGAATGGGCAGGGGACGACGCCGGGATTCGGATGGTGGTCGACGACGCCGACGAGCCGGGATGTGAGCGGCTGGGCATTCGCGTTCGTTGGGCTTCCGTCCACCACGATGCAGGGCGCGTTTTGCAGCTCCGGAGGGAGGCCCTCCCGTATCCGTTCTAGGGGGATCTCCAGCTCTGCGACCATGGCGGTGAGGGAATGGCTGCGTACCCTGCCTCTATGGAGAATTCGGCATTCATAGCCGAAACGCGCGAGGAGCCTCGCGAGGCCGAACGCCGCCGCGGCCGCATCGTGATCGGGATGATCGTGCGGCTGGACCACGACGAGGCGGCTCGCCGCGGCGTCGCATCCCGAATCGCGGCGGTCCGCGCAGGCGGCTTCGAGCGCCGCGCTCAGTCGGGCGAAGGCGCCCGGTGCGTCCAAGGTTCTATCCCTTCGCCGTACGCGCTTCCAGGGCCCATTCGATGAGACGCCATTCGACGATGCCTTTCCGGTTCATGTCGCGCGCTTCCCGTAAGAAGCGATCCGCGAGCTGGTCGTTGCCGCGGAACGCATAGTACTGGGTTAAATAATAAAGCATCCGCGCCTTCGTGTCCTTGTTTTTTTCCTTGTCGATACGCACGACTACATCGGTATCGCCGCTTTGGTCGTGGTAGAGGCGGAGAAGATACCACTCGATGGATTCCCGCGGAACGGCGGTCAGGGTCTTGGCGAGGAAGGGCTTCGCGTCGTTCGCGCCGCGCGCGCGCATCCAGGCGAGCGCGGTGAGCAGGGCGTAGTTCGCGTGGCTCGGCGAGCGCTTGTACGCTTCCATGAAGGCTTCCCGCGACGCTTCCCAACGTCCGTCGCGCATACGGAGGATTCCGAGGGCCTCGAAGGCGAAGTAGTAGTCGGGCTTAAGTTTCGCCAGCATCGCGTAGTCTCGTTCGGCGCCGGCGCAGTCGGCGAGTTCGTCGCGGATTCCCGCGCTATAGACGTAAGAAAGGAAATGCGACGGGTCGATTGCCGCGGCACGGTCGAAGTCCTTAAGGGCTTCGCTCCTGCGATCCATATCCAAAAGGATGGAACCGCGATCTATGGCGATCCAGTAATCTTTCGGGGCCAGCTTCGCGGCGGTATCCATGTCCGCCAAGGCCTTCGGAAGCTGACCCGCGTCCCGGTAGAGGCGCCCGCGCTCCGCCCAGGGGTCGGCCCAGGCCGGATAGGCTTCCATCGCGATCTTGAGCGCCGCTTCGGCGCCCGCGGAATCGTCCGCGCGCCGGCGAAGGCGCGCCTTCCCGAGCAGAGCTTCCGCGTTTTTAGGATCGGCGGCTAGGCTCTTGTCGAAGTAGACCTCGGCATTCTTATAGGATTTCGCCCGTAACGCCGTCGTACCGAGGGCCGCGAGGGTCGGCGCGTGGCGCGGATCGGCGGCCGCGGCGCGATTCAAGAGGTCGATCCGCTCTTTCTGGCGTCCGGCGGCGCCTTCCGCGGCGGCGAGCACGTACAACGCTTCTGCATTATTCGGTTCTTTCGCGACGATATCGGCCGCGATTGCGGCCGCGTCATCCACCTTGCCGGCCGAAGTGAGCACCGAGGCCTTGAGCAACCTGATCGACGGATCGGCGGCGACGGTCAGATCTAACGAATCGAAGGCGGCGATCGCCGCGTCCATATCTCCCACGGCGAGCGACGCGGAAATGTTCGAAAGGATGTCCTCCGTCGTGGGTTTCGCGGCTAGCGCGCCGCTTTCCTGTTTGTCCTGGGTCTCAGAGGCCGGCTTCGGCTCCCGGGCGGGAGGCGGAGCGCCGGCGCACGAGGCCAGCGCGGCGGCGATCGCCGCGGCCAGAACGATCGCGAGCGGAGCGTTCGACGTAATCATTCCGCGCATACTATACGATCGGGCACGGATCGGCAAGTTGAAATAGGCGATGCCGATAGGGTATCCTCAACCCCAATGAACGGACATCCATTCCGTCGGGCCGTCGCGTTGTTCGGCTTGTACGCCCTGGTGCTCTGCACGCTCGTGGTGGTGCAATTCTCGCGTCGATCCGGCTTCACGCTGACCGAAGGGTCTCTGGCGATATCGGGTAAGTACGCGGACGGGGATTCCGCGTCCGCGGCATCGGGAGAGCGCGCCCTCACCGGTTCCCTGGCCGTATTCTTCGGCGGTATGGAATTTCGCCTTTCCGGTTATGACGGCATGCTTTCTACCGTCTCCGGCGGAGCGCCCAAGGAAACGATGCCGGTTTCTATGAAGACCTCGGACAATTCAGTTTCCGTCCGCCTATCGGACGGCAGCGTACTGGCCTTCAGGACGGCCTTCTCGGGGGGAGCGGAGACGCTCCAGGTGTCCGC
>JAEWSV010000521.1 GCA_023398155.1 Spirochaetota bacterium | reverse complement strand
TGTCTTCGACCTTGCTGCTCTTCTGCGCAATGGCCGCATCGGCCGCGCCGGGAGCGGGCGACGACGAAGGGAAACCCGTCAAGAACGTCATCCTGCTCTTGACCGACGGGACCGGCCCCGAAGCGTGGCCGCTTACCCGCTGGATCAAGGGGGCGCCCCTCGCCGTGGATACCATTTATACGGGCGCGATCCGCACCTACGGCGCGGATTCCATCATTACCGACTCGGCGCCGGGCGCCACCGCGTACGCCACCGGCTACAAGGGAACGGACAAGGGTATTTCAGTCGGAGCCTGGAACGTGACGATCGACGCGGCCAAGCCGTACATCGCGCCGAAATACGTGCCGCTCGCGACGCTCCTGGAAGGCGCGCGGCTCTCAGGTAGGGCGACTGGCCTCGTCGCGACCTCCAACGTCCAGCACGCCACGCCCGCGGCCTTCTCCTCCCACTGGCACGACCGCAACAACTACAACGAGTTGGCGGAGCAGCAAGTATACCAGGGCATGGATGTCGTCCTCTCGGGCGGCGCTCAATACCTGATCCCGAAATCCGAGAGCGGCGGCAAGCGCGAAGACGGGGAAGACCTCGTAGCCGTCATCAAATCCAAAGGCTACGCGCAGGTATCCACAAAGGCCGAGCTGGCCGCAGCGAAAGGCCCCAAGGTTTGGGGCACTTTCGCCCCGGATGCCATGGCCTACGATATCGACCGCGACGAGCTGGCCCCGAACGAGCCGGCTCTAGCCGAGATGACGGTGAAGGCGATCGAGCTCCTCGCCGCGAACCCCAAGTCCGCGAAGAGCGGATTCTTCCTGTTCGTCGAAGGATCCAAGGTTGATTGGGCTGCGCACGCGAACGACCCCGCGGGGCTCGTCTCGGATCTCCGCGCGTTCGACGAGGCGGTCGGCGCCGCCCTCGCGTTCGCCAAGAAGGACGGCAACACCCTCGTGGTGGTCGTCGCGGACCACGGCACGGGCGGCATCACCATCGGCACCAAGGAGGATTCCAAGTATTCATCCACCGATGACGATTTCGTGGTCGGCCCGATGCGTAAAGTCCAGATGACGGCGGAAGGCATCGACAAGCTTCTCGCGGGAGCCGATGACCAGAAAATAAAGGACGTAATGGCGACGAAGTGGGGCCTTTCCGATCTCAGCGAGGCGGAGCTCAAGGCCATCTCAGGAGCCATCGCGGAGAAAAAGCCGATCGGCGCGGTCATCGTACCCATGCTCTCCTCCCGCGCCCGGCTCGGCTGGACGACCGGCGGGCACACGGGCGCCGACGTCTACCTCTTCGCGTACGGACCGAGCAAGCTTACGGGCCTCATGGAGAACGCCGAGGTCGGCCGCGCCCTCGCGGCCCGGATGGGTTTCGACTTCCCGGCCTTGAACGAACGACTCTTCGTCGAGGCGGAGGCAGCCTTCGGCGCGGCCGGTTACGCGGTCAGCATCGACAAGACCGACGCCGCGAACCCCGCGTTGGTCGTTTCCAAGGGCGCGTCCTCGGCGCGGCTGCCGTTCTCCAAGAACGTGATGCTGGTCAACGGAAAAACGATCGAGCTTGAGGGCCTGGTCGTCGCGGCCGACAAGCTCGGCAAGGTCTACCTGCCGGCGCAGGCGGTAGCCATCGCCCAAGCGGAGCTCAAGTAGTCCTCCCGTCCCCGGCCGACCGAAAAAAAGGCCGGGGACTTAACAGGGAAAAGTCGCCGCCGCATACTGCCTTCCATGAGCATCGATTACGACCGCGACCACTTCGGCCTCCTTGCCCGGTATAACCGGACCGCGAACGAGGCCCTTTTCGCGCTCCTGGCCGGCTTGCCGGTCGGCGAGTTCACCGCGGACCGCCGTTCCTATTTCGGTTCCATCCGGGGCATCCTGGCCCACCTGACGGCGTGCGACATCAACTGGATGCGGCGCTTCCGCGAACTGTTCGGGGACTCGGGACCTCTGGCCCACCCGCGCCTCCAGCCCGCGGGGCACGCGTGGATGAAATTCGAGTTCGAAACCCTCGACTTGGCCGCGTTCGCCGTCCAGCGGAAGCTCGTGGACGATCTCCTCTCGGAGTTCGCGGCGATCGCGGACACCGCCCGGTTCGGGGAAATCCTCGCGTACGCGGATTCCGCCGACACCCCGAGGCGCTACGTCTTCCGGGAAGTCTTGGACCACGTCTTCAACCACCAGACCCACCACCGCGGCCAGGTTTCCCAGATTTTGGATGAGATGGGATTGGAGAACGACTACTCGAACATCTACGACGCGCTGGAACCGCGCTGAACCGGGACGCCGCATAAACAGCGCGGGGCCGTCGTGGAGTTTCCTCCCCCGGCGGCCCCGCCTTCTATTTTTAAAACAATCGACGAGAAGTAACGATACGGCTTACTTGCCGGTGGCCTTGAGCCAGGCGTCGTACTGCTTCTGGGCTTCGGCGACGATCTTCATGACGCCGGCGGCCTTGAACTTATCGATGGCCTTCGGCATGAACTCGGCCGGATCGAGGGTACCGGTCTCGAGGCCGGGGACGAACTCGGCCCAGACGCTCTTGCACGCGGCGATCTCGTTCTGCACGGTGGACGGATCGAAGCTGAAACCGAGGCTGGTGAGCGGCAGGGCGCTCTTGTTGTATTCGATGAACAGGTCCCACTTCTTGGGATCCTCGTTGGACATCAGGTAGTTGATGAACTGGTTGCCGAACATCCAGCCGGTGTTGGGGCTGTACTTGTCCGCGGCGGGACCGGCCTTGATCATGTTCTCGTTCATCTTGACGTAGTGCTCGCCCTCTATACCGAAGTTGATGAGGTTGTTGAGGTACTTATCGGTATTGAACATCTCCATGAACTGGGCCGCGATGACGGGGTTCTTGGAGGTGCGGGAGATCGCCTGGAGGGAACCGGTGGTCTCGCGGTTGGAGATCACGGGAGTCGTCAGGTAGATCTGCTGCCAGGGCTGGCCGGTCTGGTTGGTCATCTCGTCGGCCTTACCCGGCTTCATGGACTTGACGGCGGCGAAGATGAGGCCCGCCTTCTCGTCGGCGTTGAAGTCGGTGATGGTCGCGGCGTCCTTACGGATGTAGCCGGCCTTATAGAACTTGTGCATGGTCGTGAAAAGGGCCTTGGCTTCGGGAGTCTCCATCCAGAAGAGGATCTTCTTCTCGCCGGGCTTGGAATAGAGCGCCACCGGGACCTTGTCGTCGGAGACGGTGTCGAAGTCCATGAGCAGGCGGGGGGATTCGCCGTCGATGGCCTCCAGCGGATACATTCCGGGCTCGCCGTCTTTGATCGTCTTGAGGAAGGGTTCCAGGTCCTCAAGCGTCTTGATCTTGGAGACGTCCATCTTGTACTTCGCCACGAGGTCCTTGCGGAGGATGAGGCCCCAGTTATGCGCCTTTTCCTTGTTCGCCGGGATCGCGTAGTTGATGCCGTCGATGGCGGATCCCGCCAGGAAGTCCTTACCGAGGGTTTCGGCGGTCTTCTTGAGGTAGGTGGCCATCAGGTTGTTCTTCGGGTCGTTGAGGGGCACGAAGGCGCCGCGCGCCGCGTTGCTCCGGTAGTGGTTGGTCCACACGGCCGTGAAGCAGATATCGAAGGGCTCGCCGGAAGCGATGATGGTCTGCATCTTCTGATCGTAGCTGCCCCAGTCGAAGGTCACGAGCTTGAGCGTGGCGTTGAGGCCCTTGCTCTGGATGTACTTGCTCGCCTCGGCTTCCACCTTGGCGATATCCTGCGGCGTCCCGTTGCCGATGACGTACCAGGTAAGCTCGTACGGAACGCCGCCGGTTTGGCCGGCGCCCTGCTGCTGCCCGGCCGCCCAAACGGACGCGCCGGTCAGAATCATGGTGACGGCCAACGCCGCCAGAATGATCTTTTTCATGCTAGATCCTCCCTTTCAAGAGATATATTCGTACGCCCCCCAGGGGAGCGCCGTTGCCGTAGCCAGGGCGCCGAGCCGGCGCCGATCGTTCACTCCTTGATTGATCCGGCGGATCACCAAGGGGTTCACTTGCGTTCACTCCTTGATCGATCCGGCGGATCGCCCAAAGAGTTCACATTCGTTCACTCTTTGATCGATCCGATCGTGATGCCCTTCACGAAGAAGCGCTGGAAGAAGGGATAGGCCAGGACGATCGGACCGATCGTCATCACGCACATCGCCATCTGGGCCGTCCTGGAAGGCAGGCGACGCAGGATGTCGCCCGATACGCCGGACAGGTTGGACGCCATCTGGGTGAGGTACTGGATATCGATCTGGATACGGTACATGAGGTACTGCAGGTTGTACCAAGCCGGATCGGTGACCAGCATGAGGGGCAGCCACCAGTCGTTCCAGAACACGAGGGTATTGAAGAGGGCGATGGTCGCCACGCCGGGAAGGGCCAAGTAGAGCACGATCTGGAAGAAGATGCGGTACTCGCTGGCGCCGTCCATCTTGGCGGACTCGATGATGGAGTCGGGGATGTTGGTCTTGAAGAACGTGCGCATGATCATCACGAACCAGGCGTTCATGAGGTAGGGAAGGAAGAGGGCCCAGATATTGTTGCGGAGCCCCAGGATGGACTTGCAGACGATGTACCAGGGAACCATTCCGCCGGAGAAGAGCATCGTGAAAAACACAATGAAGGAGAATATTTTCCGGTGGGAGAAGTCCTTTCGCGACAGGGGGTAGGCGTAGAGGGCGATGCAGAGGGTGCTCGCCACGGTGCCGACGATGGTCGTCGCGATCGTGATGAAGTAGGCCCGGAAGATCGTGTCGCCTTCCTTCAGGATGAAGTCGTAGGCCGCGGTGCTGAACTTCTTCGGTATGAGCGAGAAGCCCTTGAGGGTGATCGTGATCTCGTCGGAGAGGGAGATGCCGATCACGAGGAAGAGCGGATACAAGGACGCCGCCGAAATCAGGATGAAGATGGCGTGCATCGCGTATTGGCTTATGGCGAGCCGGAAGCGCGACCGTCGGGCTAAGGTCTTAATGGCGTTGCTTTGCATGGCGGTCTCCTAGAGCAAGCTCTTCTCGGGATCGATCCGGTGGACGATCCGGTCCGTGATGAGCACGAGGGCGAAGCCGATCACGCCCTTGTAGAGGTCGGCGGCGGCGGACATGCCGATGTTGCCGATGTTGATGAGGGTCCGGTACACGTAGGTCTCGAAGACGTCGGTCGTCTCGAAGAGGGCTCCCATGTTTTTGGGCACTTGGAAGAAGAGCCCGAACTCGCCGAAGAAGATGCGGCCGACCGAGAGGATCGTGAGGATGAGGATGGTCGGCGCCAGGAGGGGAAGCGTGATCCGCCGGATCGTCTGGAGCCCCGTCGCGCCGTCGATGGCCGCGGCCTCGAAATAGCCCGGATCGATGCCGGCGAGAGCGGCGAAGTAGATGACGCTGTTGTAACCCGCGTACTTCCAGGTGTGAACGAAGGTGATGATGAAGGGCCAGTATTGCCGTTGGGTGTACCAGCTCACCGGCTCCAGGCCGAGCGGCTCAAGGATGCTCTTGTTGATGAACCCCATGTCGACCGAGAGGAAGGCGAAGCCGAGCTGGCTG
>JAEWSV010000403.1 GCA_023398155.1 Spirochaetota bacterium | reverse complement strand
CATCGGGAATACGAAAATCGGTTCCCACGCGTTCAGGTTCGATGGTCCGAACAACAAGGACGGTCTACGGTTCCGCTTCCCCACGGACTTTGATGATCTCGGACCGTTGACCTTTACCGCATGGGTTTACGACCGCGGTTCTCCCGTCGGTGGCCTCCTTCTCTTCAAAGGAGATAACTTCGCGTTGTCGATCCAGGCGACAGAATCAATACGATTTAACGTTGGGTATACCCCGACGGCGCTCGATTATATTAGTCCGCTGAATTTCCTTTCCGGCAATTCCTGGACTCATTTCGCCCTCACTTGGAACGGCCTCGCAGCTACCTTTACAGAGGTGACGATGCACGCTGACGGTGTCAGCGGAGCGTTAACCGGCACCGCTCCGTCCCTAACCCGCAATTCGGACGCCGATGACGATTTGGTGGTCGGCAATGATGATTCGCCTTCTCCGCCTCCTCGACATCTTCTTGCCGATCTCGATGAGATCCGTATTTCCAAAGTGGTTCGAACCCCTGAGTGGATACGGGCGCAATACTTGTCCCAATTGGGCAGCTTGTTGACGTTCGGGCAGGCGGAGGAGGTGCAGAGTGCCGATTGAGCGAGGAGGGTTTCCGCTCATTCTCCTCTGCATAGCGCTTTGTAATGTGCAGGGGTATGCCCTGGAACGGGCGGCGGGGATTGAGCTCGGTTTCCTGAGCGTTCCGCTGCTCACGGAAGATCCTTACTCCTTTGCGGCTTCCGGGAGCCTCTGGTACGATATGGGCGACTTTGCGCGCCTACCGTTCTCCGTAGGCGCCTGGGGCGGGGCGGCCGGTTTTCGGCCCCTGGACGAGAACTTCGGTACTTCGGTGATGTATTACGGCGGTGTCGAGCTCGGTTACGCACTTCCGCTCTTTCGCTCGCCTACGGCGCATTTCGGGCTGCGGCCCATAGCGCGGTTAGGTTGGTACCGCAGAAGCGTTGAAATCCGTGGCGTGACTGAATGGGGATCCCGTCCCTTCCTATCGGCGGGCGCCATTCTTTACCTTCGTTCGGACCCCATCGATCTTGGAATCGCATTGGCGGCATCGACCCCCATGGATAATCGACCGGTCGTTCTCTTCGGATTGCTCCAAAGAGTCGGTCTATGTTTTTGATGATCGCCTTACTTTTCCTCATCCTGCCAGCGACGGTAAGGGCAGAGGACGGCAGTTACCTTTACCTTGTGACGACGCCGATGGGGGCGACTGTTTACCTGAACGGCGAAGCCTTGGCCTCGCCGTCGCCGCTTCTCCTTAGGAATATGCCGACTGGGTCGTACCTGGTACGCGTGGAGAAAGACGGTTGGTATGACCAGTCCGCAAGGATCGAATTGCCGGCCGAGCGTACTAAGGAATTCGATTTAGTTCCCCGTGAGCCCCTTGCGCATATGGAAGGATATCGAACGCCTGCAGGCGAAAATCCGGACGCGCGAGCAACAGGTTCCGCGACCATACGCTTTTCATCTGATGCGCTTATTTTCGAACCGGGAGAGGAGGGCATTGTCGTGGCTCCCGTGTTTCCGAAGCAGCGCCTGTTGGATGGCGTCAAAATGTCCTTACCGCTCTTCTTGGCGCTGACGGGCGTGTTGACGGCCAGGGAAATTTATTCGCCACGGGACAGCGATTTGGTGCTCGCGCCGGAGCTCATCGCTTCTTCCCTCATGGGTAGCGGGCTCTTCGTCTGGAACGTGCTGCTCGAGTCGGAGCGGGCGAGATTCCTCAGGGATCACCGTATTCGAGAGGCGTCGTGGGAAGGCTTGTCCCTGTCCGCGCGTCTTCGCTTCGAGGCGGCAGAAGAGGCTTTGGCGGGAGGGAACTTCGAGGTAGCCCTTTCCCGGTTCTCCGAATTGGTGGATGACTATCCAGATGATCCTGTGATGCCGCGCGCCCTGTTCGAAATAGGGCGTATCCTCATCATCAAGGACGATATCGCCGCGGCGGCAGAGGTGTATAGGACTATAGCGGAACGGTATCCGCTCCCCGATCTGCACGATCGCGCACGGAAGGCTCTCGCGGATTGTCTCGCCGAGGAAGGGAACCTTGAGGGAGCACTGGAACAATTGAAGCTCCTCAGTTTCAATGGTTCAGGCCTCACCCGAGAAGAAGTGCAGTTATACCGCGACCTTTTTTGATCAGCGATTACGCTCCATAATCTCAAGGATCTCAGCCTTCTTATCCAGAAAGGCTTCCACGATTTGCGGGTCGAAATGGCTCCCTCGGTTCTCATCGATGTATTCGAAAGCCCTATCAGGATGCCAGGCCTCCTTGTACGGTCGTTCAGAAGTCATAGCATCGAATACGTCGACGATTGCGAGTATCCTCCCGCTGAGCGGGATAGCCATGCCGGTTAGACCCTGGGGATACCCCGTGCCGTCAAAGCGCTCGTGATGGCTTAAGGCGATTTCGGCGCCCATGGCGAGCGCTGGGGTTTTGAACTCTTTCAGTATATTATGGCCGATGATGGTGTGGTTTTGCATCTTTTTGAATTCTTCTGGAGTGAGCCTGGCCGGCTTCAATAGGATGGAATCCGGAATGCCGATCTTACCGATATCATGCAGCGGAGCGGCGTAGAAAATGCTTCTCCTGTCCTCGGCGTCCTTGAAGAATAAATCCGCGAGTATCTTTGAGTATAGTCCGGAGCGGATAGTATGCGAGGCCGTTTCCTCATCGCGGAATTCCGAGACCTTGCCGATCGCGATGATGGCCTGCCGTTCTCTATCGGCGATTTCATACCGAGCTTGTATCTCGCGAAGCGCGATATCGTGAATTCTCGAATACGACCTGTCTAATTCGAAGCACAAAGCGTTGAATTGAAGCGTAAGCCGGCCAACCTCGTCGCTTCCTTTGACGGGTATGCGAAGGTCAAATCGGTTGGTCGTGATGATCTCCGTCATGCCTTCGCTGACCTGTTGAATCGGCTTTACGATACGGCCGGTGATCGCGATGAGCAGGACCAAGGCCAAGGAGAGGGAGATAGCGAAGCCCCAGAGGATCGTGACTGTAGCCCGGTTCGTCTCCGCAAAGATGGCTTTCTTGCTGTTTGATACTACTATGTACCACTCTAGTGGCTCAAAGTAGAAGGCCTGGCCATATCTCTCCATGTCGCTTTCTCCGAATTCGATGGGCCCTGTCTTTCCGACGATCATTTCTTCGCGTACTGCCGCTTCAACATCGGAAGTCAATGGGGTACGTGAGACGGAAAATCCCTTTTGACCGCCAAGGCCGATCGCCGTTATCCATTCCGTATCGTCCCGGAGCAGGGATCGCGCATACTCGCTTATGGAAAGCGTAACGGCCTTACGAAAGTCAGGATCCTGCTGGAATCCTTGCGTTTCCAGCATTTTCCATTGGTTGTCCGCATACTGTTGCAGGATCTCAGCTTTGAACGAGAGGGACCCCATGGCGAGCCGGATCATCCCGGCCCTCGCTCCGAAGATAGCGGCGACTCCGATGAAGGTGAGGGAACCTAATATCAAGGGGAAAAGGGTTAGGATCGCCTTGAATCTAATACCGGTTTTCATTAGTTATCAGTATAATGTGGTTTTGAATGAATACAGCGAATAGCATTCTTGAATATTATGATTCCATCGAACCCTCCGATTCACCTCGAGATCGGGAGGCTAAACTAAAGTCCGCCCTTGAACGCGAGATCTCGAAAAATGTAGTGAAGTTCGATGAGTCTATCCCGCAGGTACGGGGAGGATGGACACTACCTTTTATCCTGCTCTGCTCGACTCTTTTGTTGTCCTTCCTCGGATTGAGTTTTGCCCTCTTTAGGTACAATGTGGATATGGAGACGATCTTTTTCAGGCCGACTCCTTTCTTCAATACCGAGGCCCTTTTAGTGGAGGCTCTCAGAAAGCGAACCGATCTGGAGATCTCCAAGCGGGATAGAATGATAGCAGAATATCAACGTCGCGCCATGCTCCGCGAGGAGATGCTGGCTACGCTTCCGGTTCCCGAATCCGCACCGGAACCGGGGGAGATACCGGCCGACGTTCCCCTGCAAGTTAAAGAGAATACAGTCCTGGAAGACCTGCGCCGCCGTGCGGACGTTGACGCGCTCTATGTCAGGCGGCTGGAGCAGGCCCTCGCGATGACGGCACGGAAAGTTGATGCCGACGACCTCGTCGGAGCGGCGGAAACGATGGCGATCCTCCGTGCAAGCCTACTCCAAAAGGCGCCGCAGGATTCCCAGGTGGTTAGCGCCGCCTTGTCTATTGCTACGGCCGTATCGTCGGTCATCGCCGCTTCAAAAGCGGTGCCCGCATCCGTCGTGCCGGAGACAAAGATTTATGTGGACGATCCGGCTCAAATCGAGGCCTTGAAGCGTTTGCGAGCGGAGAATGTCGCGTTGCTTGACCGCATCGTCGCCTTAGAAGGGCGTGAACTTCCGCGCCCTAATGGAATGCCCTCATCAGTTTCCGGCCCATCAGGCGCTTTTATCGGCACCGTCGCTCTCGCTTCCGGTCCTCATGTTCTCGTGGATCTTGCTCAAGGCGCCAAACCTCGAGCGGGGGATTTAGTTGAAATTTATGGTACCGACGATACCGGCGCAGCGGTGCTGCTGGCCGCGGGTTCCCTTACCGCCGTCCGCGACGGTACCGCCCAGATCTCGGTGACCGAAGAAGAGGCCCCCCCCCATGTCCGTGATACGGTATATCTC
>JAEWSV010000352.1 GCA_023398155.1 Spirochaetota bacterium | reverse complement strand
TGCGACCGGATCTACGTCATGTGCAAGGGCGAAATCGCGGGAGAACTTGCGAGAAGCGAGTTTTCGCAGGAACGGATCATGAAGCTGGCTACCGGCGTGGAAAAAGCGGGGGTATCGAATTGAACTTTTACGGCAACGCGCGGCTTACGTGGGCACGGTTCACGAAGTCGTATAGCATTTATCTCGTCCTGGCCTTCATGGTCGTCTTGAGCACGGTGATCAGTCCGAACTTCCTGACGCCCGGGAACCTTTCCAACGTGACCCGGCAGATCTCGGTCACGACCATCCTGGCCTTCGGAGAGACCATCCTCATCATCTGCGGCATGCTGGACCTTTCCTCCGGATCGGTCCTGGCGCTTTCCGGCCTCCTCTCGGTCGCCTCCTACAAGGTGACCGGCTCAATGGCGGTCGCGATCGCGGTGGCTATCGGCGTGGCGGTCTTCTGTAACTTGATCAACGCCCTCATGATCACCCGCTTCAAGACGCCGCCCTTCATCGCGACCCTCGCCATGCAGGCCATGGCGCGCGGCGCGGCACTGCTCATCACCTCGGGGCAGAACATCTACCAGATCGGGGACTACGTGAACATCGGCCAGGGATCGATCTTCTTCATCCCCACGCCCCTCCTCCTCCTGCTCTTCTTCTTCGCGATGACCTGGTACATCCTCAAGCACACCACGATCGGCCGCTCCTTATACGCCATCGGCGGCAACGAGGAGGCGGCGATCGCGTCGGGCATCAACGTGAACCGGAGCAAGGTGATCGCCTTCGTCATCAACGGCGTGCTCGTGGGTATCGCCGGCGTCCTGTTCATGTCCCGCGTCAACGCGGGCCTCCCGAACGGCGCCATCAACTACGAGTTCCACGCCCTGACCTCGTCCATCATCGGCGGCACGAGCTTCTCGGGCGGTATCGGGACCGCGGGCGGCACGGTGGTGGGAGCCTTCATCGTCGGCTTCCTCAACAACATCATGAACCTGGCGAACGTGAACTCCTACATGCAGCAGATCGCCCGAGGCGCCATCATCGCGCTCGCGGTCATCTACGACATCTGGACCAAGAATAAGCGGACCAGGTCCCACACGGGAAGGATAGAGGACCAGAAGACGTCCTGATTCTAACGGGAGCGCGGAATCGCGGCGCGAGGAGGTAGGGGATCGAAGATCGAGGGGAGGTCGGAGACCTCCCCTCGCCCCTCTCCGCTTCCGTCGTGCCGCGTATTGCGCCGCTTACCGATACGGGGTATCTTTGCTGCAAAGTTTGCCGGATAGGGAAGACGCTCGTATGCGCAAAAAAACAGTACGGCTCCAGGACGTCGCCAACCGCGCCGGTGTTTCCATCACCACGGTGTCCCACGTCATCAACAAGACCAGGTACGTGAAGCAGGAGACCCGCGAGTTCGTGCTCAAGATCCTGGACGAGATGGCCTACGACATCGGCAAACCGAAACAGGCGGCGAAAGAGATCAAGTTCATCGGCCTCATCGTCGCGGACATCACCGAAGACTATTCGATATCGGTGATCAAGGCCGTGGAAACCTACGCGACCGAGCAGGGGATCTCAATCTTGGTCTGCGATTCGGAGGACGACGGCGAGAAGGAACGGGCTAACATCCGGACCGTCCTGGACCGCGGCGTAAGCGGGCTCATCATCTCCCCCACGAACTCGGAGAAATGCCCGCGCGAACTCAAGGAAACGTCCATCCCGGTGGTCCTCATCGACCGCAAGTACCATACCCACGACAAGGTCTTCGTCGGGATCAACAACTTCGAGAGCGGCTACAGCGCCGCGAAGTACCTGATCGGCAAGGGCTGCCGCGACGTCGCCTTCATCGGCTACCCGGACACGGTGTATACCGTCCGCCAGCGCTCGCTCGGCTACCGGGCCTGCCTCCAGGAACACGGCGCCGAACCGCGGAGCCTCCAGCTCCATTACAAGAAGGAAGACTCCAACAAGCTCATCCGGGAGTTCATAGAGGGCACCAAGGTCGACGGGCTCATCTGCGCGACCTCCGACATCTGCTATCAGGTCGTCGGCAGCCTGGAAGAGCTCGGAGTCGCCATTCCAGAAAAGATGAAGATCGTCACCTACGACGACAACAAGTGGCTCGATTACCTGCGCTACCCCATCTCCGTCGTCACCCAACCGACCGAGGAAATCGGCCTCCACGCGGTGGAGACCCTTCTCCAGATGATCGCCCTTCCCGGCGAAAACAAGCGGGCGGCCACCGAAGTCTTTTTCGAGACCGGTTTCATAGACCGTCTATAACCTAAAGGCAGCGGCGCAACCGGATCGGCTCCGCCGATCTCACAGGCAGCGGCGCAGCCGGATCGGCTCCGCCGATCTTACAGGCAGCGGCCGGTGAAGCGGGCGTACAGGAAGAGGGCGGCGGTCATGAGCGCGTGGCCCATATCCTCGCCGCCGACGAGGTCGATGGCCTCAGGCTCCGGTATGAGCATGACCTCGATGTCCTCGTGTTCGTCCAAGGCCTGAGGACGCACGAGCCGGCACCCCTCGGCGATGAAGGCGTGGAAATGGTTGGTCATCATGGCCGGATTCGGGGACAGGGAGCCCAGGGGGAGGATCATCTCAGCGGCGTAGCCGGTCTCCTCCAACAGCTCCCGGTGCACGGCGAGCACGGGGTCCTCGCCCGCCTCGATGATCCCGCCGGGAAACTCCATGGAGGCGCGGCCGGTGCCGTGGCGGTACTGCTTGATCATCACGAAGGCGCGGCCGGCCGCGGTGTCCACCACCGGAATCACGCCCGCCCAATCGGGCGCCCCGATGAGGTAAAAATTGCCGCGCTTTCCGTCCGGCCCTTCGCGCTCGGCTTCCGAAACGTCGAAGATCCGGCAGTCCAGGAGCCGTTTCCGGTTCAGCTCCGACCAGTCCCCTTTCCAGCCCATGCTCACAGTGTAGGTCACGGCGGGGAAAGCGTAAAGCTTGAGGCCGGGGCGCCGCGGGCGCCGCTTTCCCAAATCTTCGAGACACTACCCAATATCAGCCGAAGGTGAAGGCGTATACCGCGGCGGGGCCGTCGAACGTGACCTCGATGACGCCGGTCGTCTGCTCGGCGAGGTCGAGGAGGGTGTAGAGTCGATCTCCGTCCAGGGCGAGGACGCCGTCCCGCACGTCGCCGCCGGAGACGCGCTTCCCGTCCACGGTCACCGTCGCCGCGACCGCCCCCGACCCTCCGCCGCCCATCGGATTGATGACGAGGTAGACCTTGGCCGCGGAGAATCGGAACGAAAGGGAACTTCCGGCCGCGCCCACCGACCGTTCCCGCTCGATCCGCCATGTCCCCGAAAGGGCCCAGCGGTCGTTCTCCAATGCGGCGGGAAGGCTATAGGCCGCGTCCCGGTCGCGAGAGGGATCCTCAGGGCTGGCGAAGCGCTTACCCCGCCCATAACCGAGATAGGTCTCGGGCGAGCGCTCCTCCGCGATGGGGCGCGACCCCTCGACCCGCGATGAGGCGAGAGCGCCTGAGAGCCGGCGGAAATCGTCCGAGGTACGGGCGCCGCTTTCCTCCGCGAGGAGTTTTCGGATGAGCCGCTCGGTCTCCTCGTACTTCCCCTCGCCGAAGTGGGTGGAGACGAGCCTGCCGTCGCGGCCGTAGAGGTAGTGCGCGGGCCAATACCGGTTGGAATAGGCCCGCCAGATGCCGAAGTCGTTGTCCTGGACCACCGGCCAGACGACGCCGAGCTCCGCCATTGCCTTGCGGAGGTTCGATTCGGACTTCTCGAAGGCGAATTCGGGAGAATGTACCCCCACGATGACGAGGCCGGATTCGGCGTAGGCATCGTGCCAGGCGCGGAGATACGGGACGGTCCGCACGCAGTTGACGCAGGAGTAGGTCCAGAAGTCCACGAGGACCACCTTCCCTTTGAGCCCTTCCAGCGTGAGCGGCGGCGAGTTGAGCCAGACGCCGGAGCCGAGGGCCAGGGGATCGATTCCCGCGCCGCTCCCGGCCTCCATCCCGCCGGCCATGGAGACTTCCGGCGACGCGCCGCGCGACCGGTCGTCCAAGGCCGCGCGTACGGCTTCGTTGTCCTCAAGAGCGATGAGGCCGGCGCCGTAAGCGGGGAATACGTTGAGGACGAAGGACTGGAATCTCCGGTCGACGCCCGAGAAGAGGGCGAGCGCCGCTACCACCATGAGCGCGCCGAATCCCTTCTGGATATTCTCGGTATTGCGCGACAGGAACGCGAACCGGGCCAGGAGCTTCCGTCCGCCCTGCATGATGAGGAAGAGGGGAACGGCCGTACCCGCCGCGTAGGCGAGCGTGATGGCCACGCTTCCCGCGTCCACGCTGCTGCTCAAGGCGAGGGAGATCACCGAGGCCATGATGGGCCCGACGCAGGGCGTCCAGACGACGCCGAGGCCCGCGCCGAGGGTCAAGCCGCTCCAGAAGCCGCGCTTCACCGCCCGCGGCCCGCCGGCGGACGGGCGGGATACGAGACGGGTAGCGAAGGAAGAGAACCCCTCCTTCAGCGCGGGAATCACCGTGAACAGGCCGAATACCAGGATCGTGGCCGCGGCGACGATGCGGAGCGTATCCGGGGGCACGCCGAGGGCCTCCACGATCGCGGAAAGCGTCAACGTGAAGACGACGAAGCTCAGGACGAAACCGGCGATGATTCCGAGGGGCCGGGCCTTCCCGCCCCCCACCGAGCCCGAGAGCACCACGGGCAGGACGGGCAGGATGCAGGGGGAAAGGACGGTGACGATGCCGGCGAGAAAGGAAAAGGCGAGCAGGACCATTTTTTACGCTCCTTGCGTGGAACGGGACCTCGGCTAGGCGGTCGGAGGGGCTGCCCGGAAGCGCCGGGACGCCCCTCGGAACGGTTACTTCTTGGGTGCCTTCATGGCGATATCGGAGAGCATGGTGCTACCCGACCAGACGCTCCGCTTTTCGCCCATGGGCCCGATCGCGACGAAAGTATGCTGATAGGTGACGCCGTACTTGGCCTTGAGATCCTTCTCGCGGTCGTAGTCGACCACCACGA
>JAEWSV010000351.1 GCA_023398155.1 Spirochaetota bacterium | reverse complement strand
GGCTCAATCCCTACCGCAGCAACCCCCGGCGCCGCAGCCGCCGCAACCGCAACCGCAACCGCAGCCGATGCCGATGCCGCAACCGCAGCCGATGCCGCAACCGCAACCTCTTCCGCAGGCGCCGCAGCCCCCGATGCCTCAGCCGCAACCTCCGGCGCCGCAGCCGCAGCCCCCGGCGCCCCAGCCGCAGCCTCCGGCGCCCCAACCGATGGCGCCGCCTCCGCAGTATCCCCAACCTCCCGCGCAGGCGCCCCGGATGCCGCCTCCCGGGGCTTGGCCCCAGCAGCCGCCCGTCGAACGCAGGCAGACGGAACGGCGCAAACCGCAGCCCCAGGCCCCGCAGCCCCAGGCCCCGCAGCCTCCGGAACCGCGATACCCGTCCCCGCCGCCCTATTATCCGCCGTTCCCTCCGATCCCGCCGGAAGCGCCGATAGAAGAGGAAGCGATGGACGACCTCGTGCTGGAAGACGAGGAAGAAGAAATCCTGCCCCCGCCGCCCCAAGCCGAGAAGGCCGCGGTCTCCGAAGAACCCGAAGAGTCCGTAACCCCCGAGGAGCGGCCTGCTCCTGAAGAGCCGCCGTCGATCGAGGAGTCCTCGACCCCCGAAGAAGCATCCACCGAGGAGGCTGCGACCTCCGAGGAAGCATCGCCTGAGGAGGCTGCGACCTCCGAGGAAGCATTCACCGAGGAGGCGGAATCCTCTGAGGCAAGTGAACCTTCAGAAGACGAGGTGTCCTTCGACGAAGGCGAAGAGTCCCTCGCGGCGGAGACGGAACCGGAGGAGATCCTCCTAGAGGAAGGCGCGGAACAAGAGCCGACGGAAGAAGCGACGGCGCCGGAAGACGCGTCGCCGGAAGAGGCGGAAGCGGCGGCTGAAGAGGAGTCGACGGAAGAGGCCATGGCGGCAGCGGTAGAGGCGGCAGAGCCGGTCGTCGCGGAATCGGCCGAAACCGAAGGCGCGGCGAGCGAAGGCGTACCGGAGGAACCGGCGGTATCGGCCGCGGAGCCGCCTTCCGAGGCCGGCCAGCGGGAGGCGGAAAGGCCGCGATCCGGGAAGGCACCGCAAGCCGGAGACGCGGCGAAAAAGCGGGAGAAGCAGGCCCTCGATAACCCGCGGCGAGAAGCCGTCGACTTGTTCCGATACCTTCAAGGCCTCGCCGACGCCTTGCCCGATGACCGACGCGATTCGTTCAAGAAAAGCGAAGCCCGATTGCGCATGGCGTATCTTATCGACAAACTGGAAGGCCGGCCCGGCCTTCTCAAAGACGCGGAGAAACGGATACCGAGCGCCGCGCTCGACGCGGCTAGGAGCACGGCTTCCCCGAAAACCGCGGATGTCGCGAAGACCCTCCGGTATCTCGGTAAGCTCGCCGGCGCGTTGCCGGACCGGGGCCTGACGGACGCTCTAGAGCGCAAGGTCGGCACCGTAATCGAAGGAATAAGTCGTGGCGCATCCAAGAACGGTTGATCCTCAGGGGGGATTTCGTGATTCAGAACGCTGAGCAGAAGATCCAAGACTACATCCAACGGATGCCGAGCCTCCCGACGACGGTAGCCAAGGTACTGGAAGTCTGCAATAACCCGAGGACCTCCCCGGCTGACCTCAACCACGTCATTTCACTGGACCCCGTGCTCGTCGGTCGGGTCCTCAAGCTCATCAATTCGGCGTACTACGGACTCGGCCAACAGGTGACGAGCCTCGTGCGCGCGATAATCATGCTCGGCATCAATACGGTGAAGAACCTCGCGCTTTCCAGCGCGGTGCTCCGCAACCTCACCTCCAAGAAGGATTTCCAGTCCCTCGACATGGAAGGTTTCTGGCGCCATTCGTTGGGCGTGGGCGTGGCCGCGAAGATCTTGGCCAGGAAGCGCGGCGTCGACCCCAAACTCGCCGAGGATTACTTCGCGGCCGGGCTCCTCCACGATATCGGCAAGATTCCGCTCAACGCGGTGTTCACGAGCGAATACGTCCTTGCCGTGAGCGTTTCGGATCGCGAGCGCGTTTCCTTGTACGTGGCGGAGGACCGTATCCTCGGTATCGACCATATGGTCGCGGGCGCGATGATCGCCGACGCGTGGAAGCTCGAGGGCTCGGTCGGCGACGCGATCGCCCACCATCACAATTACCTCGAATACACCGGTCCCCACAAGGACGTGCTCTACAGCGTCGTGCTGGCCAACCGGTTCGCGAGCATGATGGAGATCGGCTTTTCGGGTAACCGGTATCCGGACAAGCTCGACCCGTCCGTATGGGAGTACCTCGGCTTGACGCGGGAAGTTTTCGACGAAATCGAGTCCGTCGTTATTCAGGAGATCGAGAAGGCGAAGGTCTTCCTTCGCGTGGAGTGACCTCCTCGTCGGGGCCGGTCCGGTACGACGGGGTTTGAGGAGCGCGTATGCTTTCAGTTAAATTTTGGGGCGATCGCGGATCGATCCCCTGTCCGGGCCCGGCCACCGTCAAGTACGGCGGCAATACCTCGTGCCTGGAAATCCGGGCCGACGGGCGCCTCGTAATCGTCGATTTCGGAACGGGCATCAAGCCGCTCGGCGACTGGCTCATGGCCAACGACGTCAAGAACCACGGCCCCCTCGATGCCGACATCTTCATCACTCATACCCACTGGGACCACATCATGGGCTTCCCGATGTTCACGCCCATCTTCATCCCCGGCACGAAATTGCGCATCCGCGGTCCCGTCTCGTATGAGGACGACTCCCTCGAATCGATCATCGGCGCCCAGCTCTCCTACCGCTATTGGCCCGTGCGGCAGAGCGAACTCGCGGCGAACATCCAATACGACCAGCTCAAGGAAACGCAGCTGGACTTGGGCGACGGCCTCATCGTCAAGACCAAGTACCTCAATCACCCAATCCTCTGCCTCGGTTACCGATTCGAGTACCGGGGCTCGTCCATCGTCACCGCGTACGACAACGAGCCCTTCATCAACGTGTTTCCCGTCGATCCCGCCGATCCGAACTACGACGAGGATGCGGCCAAGGAAGGCGCGATCGTGGCGCGCGAGGAGAACGAGAAGATCCTCCGTTTCTTCCAGGGCGCCGACGTGCTCATCCACGATACCCAGTACACCCAAAAGGAGTACGAGGGTGGCAAGCAGGGCTGGGGCCATTCTTCCTACGAGCACGCGATCAACGCCGCGCACAAGGCGGAGGTGGGCAAGCTCGTCCTCTTCCACCACGATCCGAACCGCACGGACGAGCAATTGGAAAAGCTGGAGAACGAGTATCAGGCGAGGATCCGCGGCAAGACCAAACTGGAAGTCATGATGGCCCGGGAGGGCCTGGTTGTGGAGGCGTGACGCCTCCGGTTTCGTCGCGGAGCTCTTCCTGCGCCTGCCGCGCTAGCCGCTCGGCGTCCGCCGCGACGCGGAGATCCGCGGCCGAAGGGTCGCCCGGGGCGCGGGCCGCGGCGATGACGGCGTTGGCCTTCCGGAGCGTAGCCGCGGGGTCGCCCGGCACCTCGGAGAGGTCCACCGCGATCCTGCCGCCGACGGCTATCTTTTCTCCGCTGGGACCGGCGGCCGTATCGTAGATGATCGGACCCGCAGCGGCGCCGCCCAGGGCCTCCAGATGCTTCCGTTCGTGCCCGCGGACCTCCCGGTCCCGCGCCAGGGCTTCGTCCGAGATGCGCAGCTCGTAACCGTCCCCGGACGCCCTGAGGCCGCCGGCGGCCTCCGTCGCGTCATCC
>JAEWSV010000347.1 GCA_023398155.1 Spirochaetota bacterium | reverse complement strand
GAGGGGCGATTCCCGGCTCGCCCTTCTGGAGAGCCGCCAGTCGCCCTACGGCCTCCTGCAGGTGGCCGGTCTCCGCGGTTCCTCCTATCTCTTCTTCATCAACGATTACCTCACCCAGAACACCTACGACGCGGCGACGGGCAAGAGCATCTCGGCCTTCACCTACCTTTTGGAAGGTTTGGCCTCAGCGTACGCGCCGCGCCTCGAATCGGCCCTCTGCATCGGCATGGGCGTCGGCATAGTGCCCCGCGAGCTGGCCAAACGGGGAGTCCGCGTGGACGCCGTGGAGATCAACGCTCGCATCGTCCCCATCGCCCGCTCCCATTTCGCCCTGGACACGACGGCGTTCAACCTCGTCATCGCGGACGGCAGACGTTTCCTGGAGACCACGAGCGAGCGCTACGACGCCGTCATAATCGACGCCTTCGTGGGCGATTCGTCGCCGTCCCATCTCATGAGCGCGGAAGCCTTCACCGCGGTCAGGCGGGTACTCCGGCCGGACGGCGTGGTCGTCGTCAATTCCTTCGCCGACCTCGGAGACCGCGAGGACTTCTACGCGAACTCGTTGTTCAGGACCATGCGGGCGGTTTTCCCTTCGGTCGTTGTCCACGGCGTTCCCGCCGGAAACGCCCTCTTCGTCGCCTCGGCGGAGCCGCGTCTCGCGATGGCGCGGCGGCCCGTCCTGTCGGGCGTCCACCCGGCGGTCCGGTCGGAGGTGGAGGCGGCCTACGCCTCAGTCTGGGCGCCGTCCCCCGACGCGGGCGTCGTCCTTACCGACGACTTCAATCCGCTCGAATTCCGCGACGCTTCGAAGCGCGAGGCTCTCCGTCGACTGTTCGCCGTCTCCATGCGCGACCTCTAAGGACCTCTCCGCCCATCTCGAAAGTTGAAGCCCGGATCGCCCAGAGTTCGTTCTTCCCGGAGGGCCGCGCCCGCCGCGAGCTCCCCCCTCGGCTTCCGTCCCTTCGAGATCGAGGCCCTCTTCGTACGCTTCGCGCCCCTATAGGCCGGCCGTATCCACGGCAGCCCGCAGCCCCTTTCACGGTGCGCCGCCCGCGGCGCCTGAGCGAGCCTCAATCGGGATCCATCCTCACGCAAGACATTTTAAGTTAACGTTATCACTGTATTTGGTTTGATGCTTCGATGCGAGTAGTCGTTCGAACCCCAATTCCGCTGTTTCGCCAAAATTTTACTTGCGGTTTTCAGTAAACAGGATTAACGTTAATCCATGGCCGTCACGCTGAAGGATATATCCGACGCGACCAGCTTCTCCATTAACACGGTCTCGCGGGCGCTCCGCGGGGATAGCCGGATCAGCGCGGCCACTCGGGAAGCGATCATGGCCGTCGCCGAGGAATTGGGGTATATCCCCAACGCCATCGCAACGAGCATGAGGTCCAATCGGACCCACACCATCGGCGTCGTTTCGGCCGATTCGTCCAACCCCTTCTTCGCGGAAGTCATCATGGGGATAGAGGAGGCGGCACGGAAGCTGTCCCACAACATCCTCCTCATCAACACCGAAGAACAGGCCCTCGCCGAGCGCGAGGCGATCAAGTTGCTTCTGGGGCGGCAGGTCGACGGCTTAGTCGTGATTCCCGTCTACCATGACGAGGAGAACCTGAAGCTGTATCGGTCCTTGGAAGTGCCCTATCTCTTCGCGGGCCGCAGGGTCTTGGGGCTGGATAACCGCTCCATCCTCCACGGCGATGCCGAGGGCCAGAAGCAGGTAGCGGAGTACCTCCTGGATAAAGGCCACAAGAGCATCCTCTACATCGCGGGGCCGGACAACATCAGCAACACCGTGGATCGCCTTGAAGGCTTCCATGCCGCCTTCAGGGAGCGGGACCTGGAGAGCGACGACGACTACATCCTCAGGAGCAAGGGCCATATCGAGGACGGCTACGCCGCGGCGAATTTCGCCTTGAATCAGGGCAAGGAGTTCACCGCGGTCGTCTGCTTCAACGACCTGGTTGCGATGGGCGTCCTCAAGTCCCTGCACGAGAACGACTTGGTCGTACCGAGGGACGTGGAGGTCTTCGGCTACGACAACCTGTACATCGCCCAGTTCCTCAGGCCGAGCTTGAGCTCTGTGGACGTGTTCAAATCCCGGCTCGGGCGCACCGCGGTGACTGAGCTCATCCGCCATATCGAGGACCCGACCGCTGAGTATGCGGATATCTGGTTGAAACCGAGGCTGGTTTTCCGGGAATCGGCCCCGACGATCGATTGAGTCCGGCGTTTTTAGGAGGTACCCATGAAAAGGAATAGCGGTTTGAGGATTTTGCTGGGCGCGGTCATCGCCGCGGCCCTCTGCGTGCCGCAGGTTATGGCGGGCGGCGCCGCCGAAGGCGCCAAGACGGGCGGCCCGGTGGAAGTGACGTTCTGGTCGCTCTTCACCGGCGGCGACGGGGAGTTCTTCGACGCCATGGTCGCGGAGTTCAACCGGACCCATCCGGATATCGTGGCCAAGACGGACACGGTCAAATTCGATAACTATTACACCAAGCTCACCACGGCCCTCTCGGCCCGGAGCGCCCCCGACGTCGTCGTGGTGCACCAGTCGAATCTGCTCAACTACGTCCCGAAGGGAGCCCTCTATCCCCTGGACGAGACGCTCGCCAAACTGAAGGCTCCGATCGACGATTTCGTCGCGGCTCCCATCGCGGCGACCAAGTTCGACGGCAAGATCTACGCGCTCCCGCTCGACGTGCACCCCATCATCATGTACTACAACACCGAGCTCTTCGAGAAGGCCGGGGTCGCCAAGGTCCCGCAGACCTGGGCCGAGGTAGTCGCCGCCGCCAAGCTCGTGCAGGAGAAGACCGGCGCCATGGGCCTGGCCGTGGACAACACCACCGCCACCTACAAGGCCTACACGCTCACCCGTTTGTTCATGTCCATGCTGGAGCAGCAGGGCGTGAGCCTCCTCTCCGCCGATCTCAAGAAAGCCAACTTCAACAACGCGGCGGGCGAGATCGCGCTCAAAGCCCTCATCGACGAGGTCCAGACCTTCAAGAT
>JAEWSV010000297.1 GCA_023398155.1 Spirochaetota bacterium | reverse complement strand
CGCCGAACGGCAGGGCAGGAGGCTGAATTCCTCCTCGCGTGTGGCCTGGAACTTCACGGGTAGCCCCCCCGCCTTGCGGGAGAGACAGGCGACGAGGGGTTCGATGTGGATGCCCGCCTTGCCGCCGAAGCCGCCGCCGACGTGCGGGACGATCACGCGGACCTTGTTGTGGGGCAGCTTGAACGTGTAGCAGAAGAGGTTCCGCACCGTGAACGGCGACTGGGCGCTCGTCCAGATCGTCACGTCGTCGCCCGTCTTCCACTGCACGATGGCCACGTGGGTCTCCATCGGGACGTGCTGGACCGAGGGGTTGGTGTATTCCCGCTCGACTATCCACTCCGCCTCGGCGAAGCCCTTCTCGACGTCTCCCTTCCTCAGTTTCGTGAGGTTGGCGATGTTCGTGCCGCCCATCGGGGTAAACGCGGCTTTCATGTAGTCGTACTTGCCGAGGTCAGGATGCACGAGGGCCGCGTCCTTCTTGAGCGCATCCATGTGATTGAGGATGGGCGGCAGGACCTCGTAATCCACCTCGATGAGGTCCACGGCCGCCTTCGCGATCTCCAGGGTGTCCGCGGCCACCGCCGCCACCGCCTCGCCGTAGTGGCGGACCTCGCCTTTCGCGAGGATATCCTTGTCCACCACGTAAAGGCCGAGCTTGTAATCGAGCTCTGTCCCCACGAGGACCGCGCGAACGCCCAAGAGGGCCTCCGCCTTCGAAACGTCGATTCTCTTGATCTTCGCCCGGGCGTGGGGGCTCTTCTTGACTTGGGCGTAGAGCATGCCTTGCATGATCATGTCGCTCGCGTAGACCGCCTGCCCGGTGAGCTTTTCGACGCCTTCTGTGCGCTTCGCGCCTTTGCCGACGTGTTTTAGGGTGGCTGGATCTTGGTTCTCAAGCATGACGCAGTTCCCCCTTTCCTTCGAGCTGGCCGGAGACGTCCAGGACCGCCTCGATGATCTGCTGGTAGCCCGTGCACCGGCAGAAATTCCCCTCGATCCCTTCCTTGATCTCATCCACGGAGGGTTTTGGGTTCCGTTGCAGGAGCTCGCGGACCGACATGACCATACCGGCCGTGCAGAACCCGCACTGGACGGCTTGGTGCTTTTCAAAGGCGGCTTGGATTTTCGAGAGTTTGCCGCCCACGGCTTCCCCCTCGATGGTCTCCACCGATCGGCCGTCGGCCTCCACGGCGAGAACCATGCAGGAATTCACGGTGAGTCCGTCCAGGAAGACGGTGCAGGCGCCGCATTCGCCGGCCCCGCAGCCTTCCTTGGTCCCGATGAGGCCGAGATCCTCGCGGAGGAAGTGGAGGAGGGTTCGATTATCGGCCACGTCGCGTTCGTAGATTTTACCGTTGATGGTGAGGCGTATCCTCTTCATTTGAGCTCCTCCATGAGGCGGCGTACGAAGGTCTCGATCATGAAGAGCCGGTATTCCTTCGTGCACCGCACGTCGCTGATCGGGCTGACCGCGGCCAGGGCGGCGGCGACGGCCTCATCCGCGGTCGCGGAGACCGCAAGCGAGTCGACGAGGACCGGCGTCGGCGCTGCGGAGCTCACTGCGATGCGGAGCTTCGGCCCTACGCGGGCCACCGCGACGCCGACGATACCGAGGTCGTGGCCGTTGATCCGCTTTAGCTTGCGGTATTCGCCCCTAGCTCCCGCCGACTCGGCCGGCACGATTATCCGCTCCAGGATCTCGTCGCTCTTGAGGACCGTCTTCTTGACGCCGACGAAAAACTCCGAGAAAGGAACCGTCCGTTCCCCCGAGGCGGAGGCGATCACCGCGCGGGCGCCGAGGCAGAGGAGCGCGGGCGCCATATCGGAACAGGGCGACGCGTTCACGACGTTGCCGATCACCGTGGCCCGGTTACGTATCTGGTAGGAGGCGAGATCGTGGGCGCAGGCGGCCAAGAGGGGAAAATCCTCGCGTACCCGCTTCTCGCGGAGGACGTCGTTAATCGTCGTCGCGGGATGGAAGGAAAGGCCCCCCGCGGGATCCCACGCGATGCCGGAATAACCCTCGACTCGCTTAGCGTCCAAGACGAGCTCGGGCTTGAGCTGTCCGCCCCTGATGTTGACCAATAGATCCGTACCGCCGGCTAGGACCTTCGCGCGGGAACCGTACTCCGCCAGTAGACCCAGGAATTCCATGCGCGTCTCTGGTGCCGTGTAGTTGAACGGATGGAGCATACTACCTCCCTTTATTTTCGAAGCGCGTCCCGGTTTCTCCCCGGAGGGCGCGCGCCATGTTCTCGCTATTCGTCACGATCGCGCGCCGGCCGCCCCGCGAAAGGTAACCGAGCACCGCTCGAATCTTTGGCTCCATGCTCCCCTTCCCGAATTGCCCGTCCGCGAGGGCCTTTTCCGCCTCGGCCACGGTCATCGAATCGAGTTCGACCTGATCGGGCTTCTTGAAATTGAGGCAGACCTTTTCCACTTCAGTGGAAATGACGAAGAGTTCCGCGCCGATGGAAGAGGCCAGGAGGGCCGAGGCCAGGTCCTTATCGATGACCGCCTCGATGCCCGAGAGACTGCCGTCGGCTTCCTCGATGACGGGGATGCCGCCGCCGCCGGCGCCGATGACCGTGAGGCCGGCCTCCGCGAGCATCCGTATCGTATCTTCCTGGACGATGCGGATCGGGGCGGGAGAGGGCACGACGCGGCGCCAACCGCGCCCCGAATCTTCCACCACCGACCAGCTGTTCTCATCTCGGTGCTTGAGCGCCTCGGCCTCGGTCATGAAAGAACCGACCGGTTTGGTCGGCGCGGCGAAGGCCGGATCCGCGCGGTCCACCACCGTTTGGCAGATGAGCGCGATGGCCTTGTTACCCATACCGCGGCGGCGGAATTCATTGTGGAGGGCCACTTCGAACATGTAGCCTATCGATCCCTGCGTGTTGGAACCGCAATAATCCAGCGGCGCCGGCGGCAGCTCGTTCCGGCTCAGCTCGGACTTCCGGAGGAGGAAGCCGACCTGGGGGCCGTTGCCGTGGGTGAGTACGACGCTCCAGCCTTCCTGGATCAGGTCGGCCACGTAGGGGACCGTGAGGCAGACAGCCTCGTACTGGTCGTAGAGGGAGGTTCGCTTCGAGTCCCGGATAAGCGCGTTCCCGCCAACCGCGACCACCGCAGTTCTACGCTTCGTCATCGTATTCTTCCGCTCCCCTTTGAAGTCCGTACAGGAATCCTTCGGCGGCATCGAGCCCCGAACCGTGACCTATGAATGAGAGGACGGAAATCGCGGCCGCTAATGTCGGCCGACCGATCCGCCCTTCCGTCTCCAAGGCGATCGCGCGCGCGAGCCCCGTGAGGGCCGTCGAGAATCGCCCTTCCGCCGCGCTCGTCAGGAAGGCCGCCGATATCTCGTTCGTTCGCGATAAAGCTCTGTCCCCCTCGCCGGCTGGGTCACCTTCTCCACTCGCGCCGTCGACGAAGCTCTGTCCCCAGGCGTCAAGAAACCGCACCTCCCGCCAACTTTGAGCGGCGAGCGAACGACGCGCGGCCAAGAACCCGCATAAAAAGTCGTCTCCCGCGGGAGTGAGCCCGGTACCGAGGCCGACTATTCGCTTGGCGGCATCAAGCCCGGCCTCCACGGACCGCGCGGAGAAGGCTTCAGCCAAGTCAGCGGCCGCTGTCCGAATACGGGCAGTAAAAAAATCGTCGCTCGGCCGAAGCTCTGTCCCTCCGGGGACGTGCGCCGCGGCAAGCTCTGTCCCCACGAGGATCGCCGGGGAACAGCGATCAGCGCGCGCGGCGACGACGAGCGCCGCGGCGCGGCCGAGAACGGCGACGAGGCGCGGTGACCGCTCGACGGCCGGCGGGCGCTCATCGGCATCCGCCCGTTCGCCTGCGAGCAGCACGCGGGGGGCCTCGGCCTCAGCGAACGTAAGACAATAAC
>JAEWSV010000275.1 GCA_023398155.1 Spirochaetota bacterium | reverse complement strand
ACTATAAGAGCAGCAAGCACTCTATATCTTCGCGTGACGACCACGCGGATGACGGATTCGGCCTGCCTGCTGCTGCCGATTTAATCATGATCGACGAAATCAGGAATGCGGTACAGAAGGCGCCGTTTCAGATCCGGCTTTCTCAACGCGACCTCGAAGACATCAGCGTCAACATCAACTCGCATGCCATCGATACCGGATTCATCGCCTACGTCATCAGGAGGGCGCAGGACCGAGACGTGAAGAAGCCAGGGGCATTCGCACGCTCGGCGCTTCTTGGGGAAGGAGCCATGTCCTCGATGCCGGAGGAGTACAGGGCTGAGCATGCTCCGACGCCAGCGACCGCGTACCGGGATCCTCCTCCTCGAACCTGCGACGCCTGCGGCGTAGACCTCAGGCCAAGCGGGGATATCGTGGCGTGCCCTTCATGCGGCGCGTACTGGGAATACCTGCCGGCCTGGGAAAATTGGGAGAAGTCGGCGGAAAAGATCGTGGCCCTGGACCAGATCAAGGGTATCAGGGAGGGGCTCAAGAAGAACGTGGCAGGGTAATCGCTCGGATGCGAGGTCGCAAGTGCGCATTATAAGCTTGACAAAATACGCAAGTAAGTCTAATTCTTGACTCAACAGCATGACGAAGAATAAAGGCGAGACCGCAGAAGTCCAAAATCTCCAGAAGGCCGCGGGGGAGGAGAAGCCTGCGGCTGGGATTTCTTCGGAAGCCCATGATCAGGGGCGCCGCCCATCCGCACCGTCGAAGTCAAAAAAGCCGCCCGCCGCCAATCCTGCTACCTCGAAGCCCAGGAAGAAACCCGCCGCGAAAGCCAAGCCGCGCGAGAAGCGGCTTCGCGGGCGACCTCTTGGTACGCCTGATGTATGGACCGAGCAGAAGATCCAGGAGGTCGCCGACCTCCTCTGGTCGTATGTCGAGGGGACGAAGATTCCGTCCATCGCCGAGTTCTGCTACCTGAACCGCATCAGCGTACAGCGCCTTTACGAGCATCTCGACATCGTGGCCGTCAAGGAGATGCTCCTGGCGAAGAAAGCCTCCGAGCTTGAAAAAGCGGGGATGAGGCTCACCAAGGCCCAGGGATCCCGCGGCGCGTTCATCATCCGCGCGCTCGCCAACTGCGGTGAGTTCTCGATGGTCGACAAGTCCGAGACCAAGAAGACCGTGACCGAGACCACGCGGGTCTACATCCCCGACAACGGCCGCGGTGATGGACCAAAGCCGGAACCGACCGATGCCTGATATCCGCCCGCAGACCGGCCCGCAGGAGCGCTTCCTCGCGAGCGCAGCGGATATCGCCATCTACGGCGGAGCCGCCGGCGGCGGAAAAACGTTCGCGCTCCTCATGGAGCCGCTTCGCCATATCGACAATCCCGAGTTCGGAGCCGTCTACTTCCGGCGCTCAATGCCGCAGATCACTGCCGAGGGCAGCGCCTGGGATAAGGCGCACGAACTATACGGCGAGATAGGGGCCTCGCTCATCCAGTCACCGAACCACATCGCGGAATTCCCCACCGGCTCCCGCGTCGGGTTCCACCACCTCCAGTACGAGGACACGGTCCACGACTGGCAGTCGTCGCAGATCGCGCTGATCTTGTTCGACGAGCTCACGCAGTTCACGAAGCGCCAGTTCTTCTACATGCTCAGCCGCAACCGCAGCACCTGCGGCGTCAGGTCCTACGTCCGCGCCGCCTGCAACCCGGATCCCGATTCCTGGGTGAGGGCGTTCATCGCGTGGTGGATCGACGACGAAACCGGCATCGCGATACCCGATCGCTCCGGCGCCGTGCGATGGTTCGTGCGCATCGGCGATGACATCACCTGGGGCGACTCCCGAGAGGAACTCCTGGAGCGCTTCGGCTCCGACGTCGACCCTCTTTCGGTTACCTTCATCCCCGCGTCAGTCTACGACAACAAAGCCCTCCTGGCCAAGGATCCGGGATACCTCGCGAAGCTCAAGGCCCTTCCGCGCTGGGAGCGCGAGCAGCTTCTAGGCGGCAACTGGAACGCGCGGGCAAGCGCCGGCATGATCTTTGCGCGGACGGACTTCGAGATCGTGGACGCGGCCCCTGAACTCGTGGCCCGGATCCGGTACTGGGACCGCGCGGCCACGGAGCAGAGCGAGGCATCTCCGGATCCTGACTGGACCGTAGGCGTAGTCATCGGCCGCGGCCTTGATGGCCTTTTCTACATCACCGATGTCGCCAGGTTTCGCGAGCGACCGTTCAAGGTCAAGCAAAATATCAAGACCACGGCCAGCCAAGACGGGAAGGGTACGGCGATCGGCATCGAGCAAGACCCCGGACAGGCCGGAGTGTCCGAGGCCGAAGACCTCGTGCGCGACCTCGCCGGATACGACGTCAAAGCCTACCCCGCTCGCCAGGACAAGGTAACGCGATGGAAGCCGCTCTCTGCACAGACGCAGGCCGGGAACGTGAAGCTCCTCCGCGGGGCCTGGAACGACGCCTTCATCGACGAGCTTTGTGCCCTGACCGACAACCCGAAAGACTACGGCCATGATGACCAGGCCGACGCGGCCGCCGGCGGATTCAATGCGCTGACGAGTTCGGCGCCTGCCGACCGCGCCACGGGCTCCGTAATGGCCGCCCGCCGGGCAAGGAGGGGTGCATGAGCTTCAGCATCGGCCTCGGCCCCCTCAGCTTCTCGTGGGAGCGCGGCCAGGAGCGCGATACCCCGGCCAAGCGCTCACACGTCATCCGCCCCGGACACCGCGACCTTACCGGAGGTCTCCAGGCGAACGAGGACATGCTCCGCGGCCTTTACCGCGGCACCTGGCAGGGCCTCCAGTTCGCGAGCCCGCTCGCGTTCACGCCGATCGCGCTTCCGGTCCAGATGATGGGCATCCCCACGCCGAAGGCCGACAAGGACGACGTAATAACGCAGCAGCGCCTTGACGAAATCACGGCCGCAATGTCCGA
>JAEWSV010000252.1 GCA_023398155.1 Spirochaetota bacterium | reverse complement strand
GCCCCGAGCCGGTCTCCTTGGTCGTGAAGTACGGTTCGAAGATCTTCGGCAAGTTCTCCTCGGGGATGCCGATGCCCGTATCGGTAATGGTGAGCCGGGCATCGTCGCCGATACGCTCGGTGCGGACGGTGAGGCGGCCGCCGGACGGCATCGCCGCCGTGGCGTTCTTCACGAGGTTGAGCAGGGCTTGCTTGATGTAGCGCTCGTCGTACAGCAATTCCGGCAGTTCCTCCGAGAGCTCCAGCACGCACTCGATGCGCGCCTCGGCCAGCTCGAAGCGCATGAAATCCACGAGTTCGCGCACGAGGACGTTGAGGTCGCCCTCGCGCAGCTCGATATCCATGGGACGCACCGCGAAGAGGAAATCCACCACGATGCGGTTGAGCCGGTCGATTTCCTCGTTGACCACGCCCAGGTATTTATCCAGCAGGTCGAAGGGGGCCGCCGCGTTCAGGGCGATGCCCTCGTCCGAACACGCGGCGCGGCTCGTCTTGAGCGCCTTCTGGATGAGCTGGATGTGGATGGAGATGGAGCCGAGGGGATTCTTGATCTCGTGAGCCACGCCGGCCGCCAAAGTCGTGAGGCTCGCGAGGTTCTCCGCGCGGCGGAGGCGCGCCTCCTTCCCCCGCTTCTCGGTGATGTCCTCGACGTGCACGAGCGAGCCGGTGACCCTCCGGTCCTTAACCAGGGGCAGCACGCTCACGGCCAGGAGCCGCTGGACGCCCTTCACCTCCACGTCGAATTCGCGGTCGCTCACGCGGTCCCCGGCGACGAGGGTCGAATGCAGGAAGTCCGCCATCCGATCGTCGCTTAGCACCGCCCAGAGAGGCTTCTCGCCCTGCTCGTGGAGCGCGAGCGGCAGGAGCCGCTCCGCCGATTTGTTGAGGAGGACGAGGTTGTGGTCCTCGTCGCTCACGAGAAGCCCGTCGGTGAGGGAATCGAGGACCGATTCGAGGCGTTCGTTCTCGGCCGCCGACGAGAGGAGAAGCGCGGTGATCTGCTCCTCGGTCATCTTGGGGAGCTTGCGGAGCGCCCGCTCGATGAAGGTCCTCATAGCGCGCCGCCCCCCGCGCCGGCTGCGGCATCGGCGAGTTCCACGAAGAGCCGTTCCAAGGCGAGCGCGGGCGCCTGGTTGTAGGTCCCCACCGCAGCTTCCGCCCGCCTGACCGCTTCGGCCCAGGTCGCGGCGACGGCGGCCGCGGCGGCGCCGTTGGCCGCGTCCCGGAGAGGTAGGGCGGCGATGCGGAGCAGGCGGTCCAGGAAGAGGGGGAAAAGGCTCCGCGGTTCGAATTTACCGGCCTTCTCTAGGGCTGCCGCGGTCGCCTCCCGCGAATCGTTTACGGGACGTCCCATACCCGCGGATTCCGAGCGGGTCGCGGCCGCGCGGCCGAGCGCGACGAGGGAAGCGGGGACGGCCCCGCCGTTCCGCTTTCGGGCGATCGGCACGGCCGCGGCCGCGGCGGAAGCGGCGAAGAAGGCGGCGGCCGCATCCAAAGCGGCGGCGCTTACCGGCAGGAACGAATCCAGGTAGGCGGCGACCAATCCGGCTTCGGACGCGACCGATACGGGGGCTCCGGTCCGGGCCGCGGAGCCCGCCGCGGACGCATCGGCGTTCGCTCCCGCTTCGGCTTCCCGGAATACGCGTCGGATGACCTCGCGTTCCGTGTCCGCGTCCCGGGCGGCGAAGGCGTAGGTGCGGACGCGGGAAAGGATCGTGGGCATCATAGCGCCTCTCCGAGTGGTCGTCAGGACGAGCACGGTCGTGGCGGGAGGTTCCTCCAGGATCTTGAGGAGGGCGTTCCGCGCCCCCTCCTGCATCCGGTCCGCGTTCTCGATGAGGATCATCTTCCGCGCTCCGGAAGGAGCGAGCCGCGCCCAATACGCGGCCTTGCGGACCTGGGAGATGGGGACGGCGTCCGCGACGCCTTCGGACTCCAGTTTTACCGCCGTTTGCAGCGCGCCCTCCACGAGCTTGCGGAGGGCGGCCGACTCCGCGTCGTTCGCGGGAGGCCGAGAGGACGCGATCTCCTCGAGGGCCTCGCCGAGCTGGGCGGCGAGGGAAGCCGCCTTGCCCAATTTATTCTCATCGCCTTCCCAGAGGATCGGGGAGAAGCGGGCCAATAGCTTCCGCGCGGCGCGAAGGAAGAGCGTGCGGGCCGCCGAAGCGGGTTCCCTCAGGAAGGCGGCGGCGGAGGCCGCGAGCTCGCCGGAAAACGCGCGCGGCCCGAGTATGAGCAGGTCGGTATGCGCGAGCGACCGGTGCAGAGCGCACGCCAGGCAGGGACAATTCCACGGCGCTCCTGGAGACTCGCAGGAAAGTACGCGCGCGAGTTCCAGGGCCGTCGTTCCCTTCCCCGAGGCGGCGGGCCCCGCGAACAGCAAGGCCGGCGGTAAGGAAGCGGAACCGGCGTCGGCGGCGAGCCGCGCGGCCGCTTCTTGCCCGAGCACGTTCTCGAACATCGGCCCTACGCTCCCTTGACGGCGGAAACGGAGGTCCGTCCCGCCTCGTCCAGCAGAGGAAGCAGGTATCGCGCGAAGACGCTCCCTTCCAAGAGCGCGGAAGGATCGAAGAGGGGCTGCTTCACGAGCACGAAGAGAGCCGCGGACACGACCAGCACGCCCTCGGCCAGACCGAGCGCGATACCGAGGCCGCGGTCCACCGGTCCGAGTTGGACGCGTTCTGCGATGTCCTTGAGTACGCGCTCGAGGATCTTCACGAGGATGAAGGCGATGAAGAATAGGCCCACGAACGCGAGGAGCTCCGGCAAATACTTGTCCCCGAGCCGGGACCGTACGTATTCGGCGCCCGGCTTGAAGAAGAGCACGGCGCAGAGAAGGCCGAGGACGACGGCGGCCATCGACATGAATTCTTCGATGAATCCCCTGAGCGCGCACCGCACTACGAGGATGAGGACGAGACAACCGAAGACGATGTCTATGGTCGCGATATTCATGCGTTTCCTCCTTGGATGCGTCCGTAGATGAGATCGGCCGCGGATTCCGCGGCATCGGCGCTACCCGCGGCCGCGGAGGCGGCCGCCATGCGTCCGCGCAGGAGC
>JAEWSV010000243.1 GCA_023398155.1 Spirochaetota bacterium | reverse complement strand
GAAAGTAGAACATCATGGAACGCATGCTCCGCCTGCGGGCGATCGTAAAGAAAGAGTTCCGCCAGGTCTCGCGCGACATCGGCACCCTCGGAACCCTCATCATCCTTCCCCTCTTCCTCCTCGCGCTTTTCGGCTTCGCGATCAGCCTGGACGTCAAGCGCATCAAGCTCGCCGTCAGGGACCTGGACCGGACCGCGCGGAGCCGGGAATACGTCACGGGGTTCTTCAACTCGTCCTACTTTTCCTTCGCCGGCGAACTCGACTCCCCGGCCGCGGCGGACGAAGTCCTCTCGGACGGGGAGGCGCTCGCGGTCCTCACGATCCCGCCTGGCTTCGGCGCGGCGGTGGACCGCGGGGAGGCGGCCCCCGCGCAATTCCTCGTGGACGGGAGCAACGGCACCACGGCGTCCACGGCCATCGGCTATATCCAAGCGGCCGACGCCTCCTTTTCCGCGGCCCGGGCGCGCCGGCGCCTGCTCTCCGGCGGAGGCCGCGCGGCAGCCGCGTCCGGCTCAGGCCCCGCCGCCTCTACGGCGGCCTCCGTCAGCCCGACGGGGGCCTTCGCCGCTCCCCGCGTCGCGGTAGAGGCCCGGCCCCGCGTGGTCTTCAACCAAGAGCTCCGGAGCGTCGACTCCCTCGTGCCCGGCCTCATCGTCCTCATCCTCACCCTCGCGGCGGTGGTGTCCACGGCCCTCGCCCTCGTGCGGGAGGTGGAGCACGGCACGATGGAGCAGCTCGCGGTCTCCCCCATCGAACCGGCGGAGCTCATCATCGGCAAGACCCTTCCCTACCTCCTCATCGCTCTCGTCTCCACGGCCCTCATCCTCGCAGCGAGCCGCATCCTCTTCGGCGTCGAGGTCCACGGGAGCCTGCTGCTCCTCTTCGCCATGACCTTCCTCTTCCTCCTCTCCTCCCTCGGCATCGGCCTCCTCATCTCCTCTCTGGTGGCGACCCAACAGGCGGCCTTCATGATCGCCTCGATGATCACTATCCTCCCCTCCTTCATCCTGACGGGCTTCATCTTCCCGATCAGGAACATGCCGCCCGTCGTCCAGGCCGTCACGACGCTCTTCCCGGCGCGCTGGTACCTCGCGATCCTCCGCGCGATCATGATCAAGGGCGCGGGCCTCGCCTCCTTCTATAAGGAGGCCCTCATCCTCCTCGTCTTCGCCGCGGCGATGCTCGGCCTCGGTTCCGCGCGGCTCAGCCGCAAAAGGAGCTAGCGTATGACCTCGCGCATCGCGGTCCTCATCAAAAAGGAATTCCAGCAGCTGAAGCGGGACAAGAAGATGCGGGGCATCATCCTCGTGGCCCCCGTGCTCCAGATCCTCGTGCTCGGTTACGCGGCCAACATGGACGTGACCTCCGTCCCCCTCGGCGTGCGGGGCCTGGACCGCACCGGCCGGAGCCGCGAACTCGTCGCCGACTTCGTCAATTCGGGCTATTTCGTCCTCGCTGCCGAAGCCGAGTCCCCGGAGGACCTCGACCGCTTCTTCATGGACGGAAAGACCGAGGTGAACCTCGTGATCCCCCACGGCTTCGCGGCCGCCGCGGAGGCGGGCGAGCCGGTGGCGGTCCAGCTCGCGGCCGACGGCGCGGTATCCAACAGCGCGACCATCGCCCTCTCCTACGCCGTCTCCATCGTCAGCCGCTACGGCAAAAGCGCGGCCGGCGCGGGGTCGGGAGGCGGCAGTCCGGGCGGCCCGGCGAGCGGCCCGGCCGGAGCGTCAACGGACGGAAGGTCTACCGACCTCCGCATCCGCGCCTGGTACAACCCGGAGCTCAAGACGCGGAACTTCATGCTCCCCGGCGTCCTCGCGTTGCTTCTCATGATGTTCACCCTCATCTTCACCTCCCTCGCCGTGGTGAAGGAGAAGGAGCTCGGCACCATCGAGCAGCTCATCGTGACGCCGCTCAAACCCACCGAACTCATCATCGGCAAGCTCGCCCCATTCGTGGTCGTGAGCCTCGTGGTGAGCGTGCTCGTGATCGCCGCCGCGGCCCTCATCTTCGGCCTCTTCCCCCGCGGCAGCGTCCTCCTCCTCCTCGCCCTCTGCTTCGTCTTCATCCTCTCCACGCTCGGGCTCGGGCTCTTCGTCTCCACCATCGCCAAGAACCAGCAGCAGGCGATGTTCTTCTCCATCTTCTTCTTCATGTTCCCCATGACGATGCTCTCCGGCTTCGTCTTCCCGATTGAGAACATGCCCCTTCCCGTCCAACTCCTCACCTACGTCCTCCCGCTTCGCTACTTCTTCGTCATCGTGCGCGGGATATACCTGAAGGGGAGCACGCTGGCGCAGCTCTGGCATCAGGCGGTGCCGATGCTCGCGATAGGGGTGACCGTGATCTCCGTGAGCGTGCTGCGTTTCAGGAAACGTCTGGAATAGGGGGAGCACCCAAGCCGGTTGAGGCCTGGGACGCGCGCGGGGTCCGTGACAGCGTAGGGGCCCGGCCGAGCGACGCGCCCCGGGCGGGGCCGGGGCGCGTCGCTCGGTCACCCCCACGCTGTAACGAATCGAACAGCGCGCGTCCTAGGCTTCAGCGGGTCAGGGGTGTCACCCCATGCCGACGCAGCTGGGCGGAGGATGCTGGCTCGCGCGGATGGGCGGGGGTCATGGCCGGCTGCGGCGTCGGCATGACCGAATCGGCTCCCCCTCGCTGCGCGCCCTGCGGGGCGCTCCGCTACCCCCACTGCGGGGGGAAGAGGCGGCATTTTGGGGGCTGACCCTACGGTATTGAGAAATGAGAATCCGATTTCAGAAATTCAAAACGGTGAGAAATCCCACCCATGGCTTCCTACTCCATGAGCGGGACCAAATTCACTATTGATAAATAGTCAGTCGTACCCTTTCCTTACTGGTCAGAACCTCGGCAAGGCCAGCAGGTTGTTCGTCCATCTCCCATCCGCAATGGTCCGGAGATAGGGCGGCGAAGCCTGAACGACACCGACTTCGACCGTCCGGACGTTATCCGTTACGAATGCTCGGTTACCCTTATTGAGCCATCCGATCATATCTGCACGGCTACAAGTATTCGAGTTAGAGCCACCTTGCCAATTCACCTTCGTGATATGCTCATGCTCTTCGCCGTTCTCCAAGTGTACCGCGATTATGTACACCATCGTTACGCTCCCGCCGAAGAGCCGGTGCCCTCTGGAGAAGTCAGCAGGTGGCTATACCGCCCATTGTGCCTCCTCCAATTCGCCATGTAGATCGTCCCCGCCTTCCGCCTTCGTCCGGTCTTCTCTTCGAAGACCGTCTCAAGGTCGAATGGCAGCTGGTAGGTAATCGGACCCTTTTCGGCCTCGATCTCGGCGAGAGCTTGAAGCTCTCCTTTAGTCCAAAGTCTCCCAACCATGTTGGTGACTCCCTTGCTCGAAAAAAGGAATTGACAATAGGAATTTTCATCACTACTATCAGATACACAATAGTTCCAGCTTTCGAGCTTCACTTATTGGCCCCACGGTTGCCGCCGTGGGGTTTGTCTTTTCCCGCACAAGCGGTACTCGACATGCTACAGGATAGCACACTACATATTGTGTCGCAAGTGCTAAATTGCGTGGCAGACGCTACCGGTAGTAGTAGTCTTGCCCCCTCCTCTACTTCTCCTTCCGTACCCCCTTGAACGGACTCCCGTCCGTTTTCTGGTCCATGAACTTTCCGGTTTCCGCATCCCGTTTGGTATAGTTCCCGTTGACCGGGTTCTGGACCTGCGAACGATTCCTGACGGCACCGATGCGGTGTCCGTCGCCCTTGGGTGGATTGGTTGCCATAGTGCTATAGCCTCCTACCGAGCGATATAGAAATGGCTCAACGAGCCATCGACAAAATACTCTCATCAGGTAGACAAGTCAAGATTTTGTATGTATATTTGTTAACAAGACTGGGGGAAAAATGAATATGTCCGCGACTTTCGGCCAACGGCTTAAAGCCGCCCGGGTCATGGCTGGCCTTTCGATGGACGCTCTTGTCGAAAAGCTGGACAAACGCCTTTCGAAGCCCGCCATCAGTAAGTACGAGAATGGGCTCATGATGCCCGATAGCGAGAACCTCATCCTCCTCGCCGACGCTCTCAATGTGGCTCCCGACTACTTCTTCTCCGGGAGGGTCATAGAACTCGCGGAAGTCAACTTCCGCAAGAAAGCGTCCCTGGGGAAGAAGGCGGTCGAATCCCTCACCGAGCGGGTCAAGGACGCGATGGATCGGTACTTGGAGCTTGAGACCCTCCTCGGCCTTGAGGCGCCGTTCGCCAACCCGCTGGAAGGTGTTGTCGTCGGCGATTCCGGTGACATAGAGCGCGCGGCTCTTGCGCTCCGGTCCGCGTGGGGTATCGGACCCGAGGCCGCGGTCCCCCACGTCCTCGACCTTCTTGAGGAACATTCGGTCCGGATGATCGAGCTGGATGGAGGAGAAGGGTTCGATGGCGTCTCGGGCCGGGTCGAGGGGCATCCCTTCATCGTCCTCAACCAGGATCGCCCCATCGACCGCAAGCGCCTGACCGCGCTCCACGAGTTCGCGCATCAAAGCCTCACCTTCAAGGACGGGCTCTCGGAAACCGTCGTGGAGAAACTCTGCCACACCTTCGGAGGCTCCTTCCTGATGCCCGCCGAAGTACTGCGCCGCGAGCTCGGCCGTAAACGGAGCGAGATTTCTCTCCCCGAACTCCGTGCCCTCAAGGAGCAGTACGGCATCTCGATGCAGGCCGTCATGTTCCGGGCGAAACTGCACGGGATCATTACCGACCACGTCTACGAGCGTTTTTCTCGGTTCGTAAGCGTTCAGGGATGGCGCAAGGATGAGCCGGTAAAATACCTTGTCGTCGACGCTCCTCACCGCTTCGAGCAGCTGCTCCACCGGGCGCTCGCGGAAGAAGTAATCACCATCGCCAAGGCGGCGTACCTATCCCGGAAATCCATACCGGAGATCGAAAAGGAGCTCGCCTTAAGCGATGCGGATCCTCATCCATGACGCAAGCGTCCTGATCGACCTCATTTCGGTCGGCCTCCTCGAACCGGCGTTGAGCCTGCCGTACGGGATGGAAACGACCGACCTCGTGAAGCTCGAGATTGTTCGCTCGGGGCAAGAGGCGGTACTCGATCGAGTGGTGGCGGCGCGGAGCTTGGACGTAATACACTCATCGAACGAGGAAATCGGCGCCATCGCGGAACTTCATGCCCTCATCCCCGCATTGTCCCTCGCCGATTGTTCGGTCCTCTTCCACGCCGCCGCAAAAGGCGCGGTCGTCCTTTCCGGTGACACACTCCTCCGCCGAACCGCCAAAGAACGCTCTCTCACCGTCCACGGAACGCTATGGATTATGTCCGAATTGGTTACCAACGGGCTTGTGGCAGGCGTCGACGCGGCCCTGACCCTGGAACGTTTGATGGAGATCAACCGCCGCCTGCCCTTCTCTGAGTGCCGGAAGTTGCTTACCCACTGGCGAAACTCGTAACTCTTTGTCTTGTGACCCCGCGGCTTCGGGGTGGAACTCGTCCTGGAAGAGGACCTGAAACCGACTATCGGAGAGCGAGTACGCAGCGAGGCTTTCTCCGTATGAAGGCAGGCTGGATCGAGGATTATGCCGCCGACAACGTCGATCTCGTGTGGACGACTGCGAGGAAGACGATTCCGGCCTTGATGCCGCTTTTTGAAGCCTTCAAAGTCATGCTCAAAACCAAGTTGAAGGATCCGGACAAATAGCCACAATCCTATCGCTCATAGACTTTGTCTCGATAAAAGCAGATACCTTTCAGGTCAATCTCTTCAACAAGTTCGGTGACAGATGCCGTGTTTACGTATAAGCTGTTCGTGAAGATTTACTGAGGACGGTATCGACCACATGAACAAACAGCAATTGGCCGCGAGAATCTGGGAATCGGCCAACCAGATGCGGTCAAAGATAGAGGCCAACGAGTACAAGGATTACATACTCGGCTTCATTTTCTACAAGTACCTTTCGGACAACGAGCTGCGCTTCGCCAAACGGGAAGGGATGTCCGACGCGGACATCGTGGCCCTTTCCGAAGACGATGATGAAACCCTGAGGCACTTCAAAAGCAACATCGGCTATTTCATCGCGTACCAGGACCTTTTTTCCACGTGGATCACCCAGGGCAATGAGTTCGATGTCTCCGATGTACGGGACGCGCTCTCGGCATTCAGCCGCCTCATCAATACCGCGCACAAGAAAGTGTTCGACGGCATCTTCGACACCCTGCAGACGGGCCTCAGCAAATTGGGCGAGAGCGCCGCTGCCCAGACAAAGGCGATCAGCGCCCTCCTGCACCTGATCAAAGACATACCCATGGACGGCAAGCAGGACTACGACGTGCTGGGCTTCATCTACGAGTACCTCATCAGCATGTTCGCGGCGAACGCGGGCAAGAAGGCGGGCGAGTTCTACACGCCCCACGAGGTGTCCCTCCTCATGTCCGAGATCGTCGCGCATCACCTCAGGCACAAGAAAGAGATAACGATCTACGACCCCACGAGCGGCTCGGGCTCCCTCCTGATCAACATCGGGCGCAGCGTAGCCAAGCACATGAAGGACGAGCGGAACATCAAGTACTACGCCCAGGAGCTCAAGCAGAACACCTATAACCTCACCCGCATGAACCTCGTGATGCGGGGTATCCTGGTAGACAACATCGTGACCCGCAACGGCGATACCCTGGAAACCGATTGGCCCTACTTCGATGAGAACGATCCGATCAAGACGTATCAGCCGTTGTACGTGGACGCGACCGTATCCAACCCGCCTTACTCTCAGAAGTGGGATTCTAGCGGCAAGGAGAGCGATCCCCGCTACGCGCGCTTCGGCCTAGCGCCCAAATCCAAGGCGGACTACGCCTTCCTGCTCCACGAACTCTTCCACCTGAAGCCCGACGGCATCATGACCATCGTGCTGCCCCACGGCGTCCTCTTCCGCGGCGGCGAAGAAGGCGAGATACGCAGGAAGCTCATCGAGGGGAACCACATCGACGCGATCATCGGGCTTCCCGCCAACATCTTCTTCGGCACGGGCATCCCGACCATCGTGATGGTGCTCAGGCAGAAGCGGGAGAATACCGACCTCCTCATCGTGGACGCGTCGAAAGGCTTTGAAAAGGTCGGCAAGAGCAACAAGCTCCGCGCCTCGGACGTGAAGCGCATCGCCGATACGGTGATCGGTCGGCTGACGACTCCGAAGTACTCGCGCGTCGTGAGCCGGGAAGAAATCCGGGACAACGGCTACAACCTCAACATCCCCCGCTACGTGGATTCGTCGGAGGGAGCCGAGAGCTGGGATATCTACGCGTCCATGTTCGGCGGAATCCCTCAAAAGGAGATCGATGGCCTGGAGGCGTACTGGACAGCCTTCCCCGGCCTGCGCTCCGCCTTATTCTCCAAAAAGAACGGCCCCTACGCGTCTCTCAAAGTGAAGGACGTGAAGCTCGCCGTACGGGAACACGCCGACGTGCAAGCTTTCATCGCCTCCTTCGCCGCCGCGTTCGCGAGCTTTGACCGCTCACTCAAGAAGGACCTCATCGCCGGTATGCTCGATCTGGATATATCGCAGAAAGAAGAAACCCTCAGCGCGGGTATTTTCAAGCGCCTGGAAGGACTCCCTCTCATCGATAGATACGAGGCCTATCAGATCCTGGACGACGAGTGGACGAAGATCGCGGTGGACTTGGAAATCATCCAGAGCGAGGGTTTCGCGGCGACGAAGAAAGTCGATCCCAACTTGGTCATGAAGAAAAAAGACGGCAAGGACGTGGAAGTGCAGGAGGGCTGGGTAGGCCGCATCCTGCCATTCGACCTCGTGCAGCGGAGCCTCCTCAAGACTGAGTATCAAAAGCTGAAAGACCATGAGAATCGGTTAACGGATATAGACGGCGAGCTCGCGGAGCTCCTGGATTCCTTCTCCGACGAAGACAAGGAGAGCGGCGCTTTCACAGAGGACATGGACGGCTTCGTTCCCGCCGAACTCGCCAAGGAAGCCAAGCAGATCAGGGCAGACACGAAGAAGGGCAAACCCTTGGATGAGGATTCCTACGAGGCGAAAATATTGAAAGCGGAGGCTCTCCTCACTGAGGAGCGGAACCTCAAGAAAGTCATCAAGACCGAAGACGCCGCCCTCCACCTTAAGACCAAAGCAACAATCGAGGGTTTGAGCGATCAGCAGGTAAATACGCTCCTTGAACATAAATGGATAACGCCGCTCGTGACTTCCCTCCACAAGTTGCCGGATGAGGTTATCACGAATCTTTCCGGCGCGGTCTCAGGCCTGGCGGAAAAGTACGCGACCACCTACAAGGACGTAGTGGAAGAGATGCGGAAAACCGAGGCGAGCCTTTCTTCCCTCATCGACGAGCTCACAGGCAACGACTACGACCTCAAAGGTCTGGCCGAGTTCCAGCAGCTCTTGAAGGGTGAGTGAGATGGGGAAGAAGAAGGTACCGGAGCTGCGATTCAAGGGGCTTGAGGGGGAGTGGGAGGAGAGGAAGCTGGGTGAAGTCGCTACGATCAAGACAGGATACCCTTTTGATAGCGATAACTTCGATCAAAATGGAAAATATCTAGTAATAACTAATGGCAATATTCAAAATGATTTTCCTTTTGTTGATAGTTCACTTGGCAACAGAATTAATATTGAAAACAACGATAAACTAATAGGATATGTGTTAAATATTCATGACATTCTCATCACCATGGACGGCACGGTAGGAAGAACAGCAAAAGTAAAAGAAAAAAATCAAATTCTTGCGCAGCGAGTTGGGAGATTAATAAAGGAAACAGAACCCGAATTTCTATACCAGTCTCTTAATACAGGGCACCTCTAAAAACTCAAGCATTTTGATATAATGTCGCTATGAAAGAGCGAGGCTTTTTTGATGAAAACGATCGGCTGAAGGAAATCAGCCGACTGGGCGATCCATTAGAGAGACTGAATGAAA
>JAEWSV010000164.1 GCA_023398155.1 Spirochaetota bacterium | reverse complement strand
AGGGTCTCCAGGAAGCCCTGGAAGAGGGCGTCCTCGCCGCCTTGGCCGTGGAAGACCGGAAAGGCCACGTCGATTTCCCGGGAAGCGAGGAGGTCGAGGGCTTCGTCGCCGCCAGCGGGGAGGGTGGAGAGCACCCAGTCCGGGAAATCCTCCGCAGGGTCGTCGTCGTCCCCGAAAACCGTACCCCGCGCGCGGGAAAGAACGTCGGCGAGCTTCGCGGCCGCGGCTTCCCTCCCCGCGAGCCTTCCGTCCGGATCGACGTAGAGGGACAGGACGCGGAACCGTTCCCGATCGACGTGGGCGAGGAGATGGAGGGCGGACTTGACGGAAAGGTCGTGCTCCGCGGCCTTGCCGCCGAAGGCGAAGGCGAGCGTCGTTCGCCTCACCTGCCCCCTCCCGTGCGCATGTTGGCCGCCATGACCGCGAAGAAGACGGCGGCCGCCACGGTGATGACGCCGATGACGCCGAGGCTGCCGGAATACCCCAAGAGCGCCACGAGGGCGCCGGCCAGGAGGGGCACGACCACGGACGCGATCTTCTCGACGGTGGCGTAAAGGCCGAGCAGTTTCGCCTCGCCCAATCGGGCCGCCTCCGGGGCGGAGGTGAGGAAGGATTCCTCCGAGGCGTCGATCATCATGCCGCCGAACCCCATGCCGAGCAGCACGAAGACCAAGAGGACGTACGATCCTTCCAAGGCGAAAAAGGATTCCGCTGCGGCGAAGATCACCAGGGAAAGGCCCGTGACGAGGTTTCCGATGATGATGATGCGCTTTTCGTTCCGGGTCCGGTCCGCCAGGCGGGATACGATGGGCGTCGCGAGGCTGATGAGGCCGTAGACCGTCAGGATTCGGCCGATGTTGGCCGCCGAGATGCCCGAGCTTCCCATGTACAGCGGAAGGATGTACTGGAAGGTGCCGACGTATGCCAGGGAGAAGGGAATGCTGGAGAATAGGAGGTTGGCCAGGAGGCTCCGGTTGCGGAAGAGGACGAGGATATCTTCGAGGCGCAAGGCGGGCCGGGAAGCTTCGCGCGTCCGCGTCGGATTCTCCTCCACGAAGAAGGCGACGAAGATGAGGAGCAGGACGGCCGCCCCCGCAGCGGTGAGGACGCCGACGCGGTAGCCGAGGCGGTTTACGATGACGCCGCCGATGGAGATGGCGCAGATGGTGGCGGCCGCGAAGCCCGCAGACCAATAACCGAAGCCCGTGGAGCGATTCTCTTCCGTGGTGGATGCCACCGATAGGTTCGACCCGTTGATGACTATGCCGCCGTACCCCATTCCCGCCGCGAACCGCGCTGCGACGAGGGCGAGCATGCCGGGCGCGAAGGCGGTGGCCAGGGTGCCAGCGAGGAAGAGTCCTCCGGAGAGGAAGAAGAGGGAACGGACGGAAAGCCGCGTGGAGAGGGCTCCCACCAAGGGAATGAACAGGGTGACGCCCAGCATGTAGGACGTGATGGGGAGTCCGATCGCCGACTCGCGGGAGAGGCCGAAGAGGGCGGGAGAATCGGTCCCGAGCACCGTCTCGATGTAGGCGGGCAGGAAGGAGAGCGGAATGAGGGCGGCGAAAAAGAACACGAACGAGACCATCCGTATGACGTGGAGCGACCGGTCCGACCGGTCGGTAACGGCTGCGCCTCCCGCTCCGCGGACGAAGACGGACAGCATACCTGCCAGCTCGAAGCCGAGGACCAGGGAGACCGCGAGGATGGTGAGGATATCGAGGAGGGCGTCCCGGAGGAGGCCGGCGATGAAGGACCGGTTGACTTCCACCGTGAGGAAGGCCGGCGCCGCCGCCGCCGATCCGAGGGACCGCGTCCGGCCCGCTCCCGAGCGGTCGCGCGGAGCGGGATCGGGCGGTTCGCTCGCGCCCAGGACGCTATAGGTTCCGCCGGGCGCGGCCGCGTAGAGGAGGCGACCGTCCGGGGCGGTTATGTAGAGGCCGTCGGCTTCCCGGGTGCGGAGGCGGTACCGCTCCAAGAGGCTCTCCGCCCCTTTGAGGCGATCGGCGTCCACGCCGTAATCGAGCGCCCTTCCCAAGTCCTGGGCCACGATGCCCGCGACGATTTCCACGTTATCCTCGAAGAGCTCTTCGTAGCTCCGCTCGAAGAACCGGTTGTTCAGCAGCGCGAAGGTTCCCTGGGCCAAGAGGAGCGCCGCGCCGATGGCCGCTGTATTGCGCACCGACGACCGGAGCTTCAGCGCGCCGCGGTCTTCAGCCGCGCGTAAGCCCCGGAGGGCGAGGACGAGTAGCAGGGACGAGAGGAGGAATATCGGCAGGATGGTGCGGGCGTTCGCCCGGATGAGGGAGAGGATACGGTCCGAGATGATCCGCTCCTCGAACCGGAGATAGGCGCCGCCGACCTGGACGGCGGCGTCGTACCGCACGGGGGCCGCCACGAAGGTCGACCGCTTGAGGCGGGTCGTGACGATTTCCGCGTCCCCTTCCTTCCCGCTCGGCGCGGGGAACCCCCGGGGGATGCCTTCGGCCAAAGCCTGGCCCACGGCGGCGGGGTCGGTGGAGTAGAGTATCTTTCCGTCTATGCCGGCGATGTAGAGGTCGGCGATGTTCGGGTCTTGGGCCGTCACGCTGTCGAACATCTTCGCCGTGCCGCCGATGAGGTGGAGGGGCTTGCCGAAGTCCACGTCCCGCTCCGTCTGCCGTTTCAGCTCTCCCACGAGGAGGCCGTACTTGGAGAGCAGGGACTGGCGGTAGGTTTCCTCGTAGGCCGAGATGCCGAGCGCCGAGCCGAGGACGAGGGATAGGAAGAGGATGATCATCCCGCCCGCGACGAGTTCCTTGGGCACGTTTTTCATTCCGCGGACTCCTTACCGAGATACACGTCGTCGGCGCTCGCGATGATGTCGATGGGGACGTCGTATCCGATGGTCCGGGCCGTTTCCAGGTTGATGGCGATATGGGGGACGTGCTCGTATTTCTGCGGCAGCTCGCGCGGCGACTGGCCCCGGAAGACGGCCACCATCTTCTTGGAGTTGAAGATGCCCTTGGCCACGAGGTTGCTGTCGGATTCTCCCAGGAGTATGCCGTCCCGGACGAAATTTTTCCCCTCCATGATGAAGGAGGGCGTCCCGTGTTTCTTGAGCGTCGCGACGACGTCCGGCAGGCTCGATTCCGAAAGGCCGGCCTGGACCGCGAGGTAGACGGCGTCAACCTGGGGGCAGAGGGCGTCCAGGGCCCGGACGTAGCGCCGTT
>JAEWSV010000101.1 GCA_023398155.1 Spirochaetota bacterium | reverse complement strand
CCGTCCGCGCCCGCGTCCTCCTTGGCCCGAAGGTAATCCAGTTCGAAGCGGATATTGGAGCGGTAGGGATCGAAGGCCGCGAACACTTCCAGGTCCGGCATCTCGGTCTTGAGCTTACGGATGAATTCTACGGTTGAAGTAGGGTAGACGCGGCGCTTCATGTCTTGAGGCGGGTCGCCCGCTACCGCGAGCACGCGCCGCACGCCCGCGCGCCTAAGGGCATCGGCGTGGGGAAACGGTAGGTCGGGATCGAAGTCGATGGCCCGGAGATGGGGTATGAGCTGAAAGCGGCCCGGCCGCATCTGTTCATGGACGTTTTCCGCGAGCGCCCCGCAGGCATCCCAAGAGCGGAGGGGAAAACGGAGAAGATCAGGCACGTTGATGGCGCTCACGAGCGGAAAGGCGGCGGCGGCCGCCGCTGCGGCTCTCAGCGACTCCTCCGATCGCGGGACGATCTCGAAAGAAACTTGCATAGGCGTAGTCGTACTATGGAAGCGCGGAAGGGAGCAAGCCGCGGAAGATGATCCTGGTGTCGTTTTCGGTTGCCCGCTTGATGACGAGTTCCTTGCCGTCGAGGCGGACCGTCGCCGGTACGCCGGTATCGGAAAAGGCGGTGTCTCCGATCGCGTCGCGATACAGTTCCCGATCGCGCTCCGCGGACCCCGCGGAAACGAAATGGAGACGCGCCCGCAGGGTTAACGGCTTCCTATTCGGTGACGTCCCCGCCCTCGCGTAAACCTTCGCGGCCAGTTTCTCCAGTTCCACGAGTACGGTAAAGGAGGGCTCGTCTCCGACCTCCATTACCCAGCCGGGGAAATCGTGTCCGAAGGAGGTCGGGCGCAACGTCGTCCGGATCGTGCCGTCGCTCATCGTACCGCGGAAGGCGCCGATATCGGGAGTCGGAGTAAAACAACCGGTCAATTCCGCGGGTAAGCCGGCTTTGGACATATAGAGCCGATAACTTTCAGCGAACCCCGGCGGCATATCCGCGGAAACCGCGCCGCCTTCAAGTTGGAGGGCGACCGACGAATAGGCCGCGACGCGGGTTTTTACGAGATCCAGCAATAGGCCGTCGAGCCATGCTCGAGTGCCCGCGATCAAGTCTACCTGTTCGTCATTTAGTTTCACGATTTCCCGCGTAGGCGCCGTCGGAAAATCGATGCGGTACAGCAACACCGCGTGGGTGACTAGGCTGAAGGCCGAGTAGGCGAAACGGGAGGCCTCGGATCGCCGTCGGGTCGAGTTGAAATCCTTGATCATCGATTCGAGTTCCGCAGCCAATCGCCTATTTCTCTCGATTCGCGGATTGAGATCGTCCAGGTCTTGCGCGGTGAAGGGACCGTTGCCGCCCATGGCGTATTTCTCGGAAGCGTAGCGATCGTAACCCATGAACGTCGTGAGGCGCGCTACGCGGAAACTGTCCGGATATACGGTGGAGTCCGCGGCCTTCGTGAGGAATACGGCGTAACCGTCCTTCGCCCGATCCCTGGGCTCGATCAGCAGGTAATCGGTAGTCGCCTCCGCTCGGTAGCCGAAGAGTTCCCGGTCGCCCGAGAGGAAACAGCGCTCGAGCTCTGCGCGGGATTCCGCTGAAAGCCCCGCCAAGGAACCTTCCGGTATCTCGATGGTGCCGAGGTAGGGCTTGGGCGTGCCGTCCCTCCCCGGCGTATTGCGGCTTCGGTTGGTCCACGCTTCCACCGGGTGGAAAACGATCGAGGCGCGTTCCGCGCCGCGGCTGATATTGAGGGTGCACTGGCCTTCAAGGATATTGAAGTCGGGCACTTCGAAGGACCAGCCGCCGACGATACGCTTGTCCTTCCAAAGATATCCGCCGAGACGTACGTCGGCTATCGGTCCGCGGGGGCCGCGGCCCTCCGTGAAGTTCTCGGGGTGGAGGATGTCGTCGGGCGATAGGCGCAGCGGGGCGCTGACGAATGTCCACGCGTCGCCGAAGATGGGTTTAGACCAATAACCGCTCTCCCCGGTCGAGTCGCGCCCCGCTACGCGGAGTTCGCGCGCCCCGTTACCCTTGCCGTTCTGGAGGATGGTGATGTGCCGGGAGATCGCCGCGCGACCGGTGAGAGGGATTCGCGGTTGGGGCCGCCAATCCTCCCCCGGTAGTCCCCAGGGATCATAAACGGAGCGCATATCCCGGCCGTTAAACTTCGAGACGTACGGCTTATAGGTATACTTGTACAGCATGGGATCGCATCCGACGGTATCGAAGTCGGCGAGGCGCGTATACATTTCACCGGCCGCCCCGATGAGGAAGACGGTGGAGGCGCTGGCGGAAATATTCTCCGCGATGAAGGCGCCGCGCTCGGGGCCGAGAAGGGTGCGGCTGAAATCGCTCGGAAGGCCGACGTCGCCGAAACGTATCTCTTGCCCGTCGGCCATCAGGACATAGCTCGTTTGTATCCCTACCGTTCCATAGTGATGTTGGTTTCCGAAAATATCCTCATAATATTGGACCGAGCTGTTCCGTTTGCCGATCGCCCAGCCCCGGTTCGAGGCGACGTCTCCTTCCAAAAGAAGCGGCGATGCCGACGGCCAACCGAGGTTGTCGTACCACCGGTTGTTCTTTCGTGAATGTTTCTTATCGAAGACGATCCGGTAGAACCGCCCCTCATCGGATAACGCGAAAAGCTCGTCGCCGTCCGCGGATATTTCAATAATTCTTCTGGGCACTCGGAAGTCATTTCCTTTTCCGTTGCGAGGTAGGCCCGTGCGCATGAAGAGCATCCATTCCGAAGGGCCCGAAGAAAGGGTTATGCCCTTATACCAGATGAGGCCGTTCTTGAGCGCGTAGTAGTGATACGTATTGAAGCTCTGCGTTTTCGTTTTTACGGTTACGGTTTCCGGAAATGGACCGTTGATGTCCTCGGAGTAATATCGATCTTCGTCCGATAAAAACGCTGACGGAGAATCGCTTTCGTTTTGGAGCGCTGAACTCATGGTCTCCGTGGCGCAGGAAAGGAAAAGGATGGAGATCGCGGATAATGCGGCGAGCCGTTTCGCGCCGCGTGGATTTTTCTGCATACTTGCCTTTTATATCGTTTGCTAGGATGCTCGACAAGCGTTACGGGTCTACACTACTCGCGTATGCGTACTATCGATCTCGCCACGATCTGCAGGAAGGTCAAGCGGCGGCTCGGGCATGTCCTGGCCCCCGAATGCGAACAGGGGAGGTTGTGATGGACAAGACCAATTCGATATTGTCGATCGAGCGTCTCGCCGCGCGTGCGGCGAGGCTGGCGGGAGCTTGCTGCGGTCTGGCCCTACTCTCCTTGGCCGTGGGTTGTTCGAGCGTCGAGCCCCCCGTTCCGTCGCTCTCGGAGAAGTATGGTCCGAGCGACGCCTTCGTACGGATCGTCCGCGAGGGGGAGGCCTTCGTCCTGTACCGCGGAGGTAGTCCGTATTATATCAACGGGGTCGGAACCTGGGGCCCGGGAATGGAAGAACTCGCGGCCCGAGGCGGGAATTCCATCCGTACC
>JAEWSV010000078.1 GCA_023398155.1 Spirochaetota bacterium | reverse complement strand
TGAGAAAGAATAAGGCCCGCATCAGTCCCCCAAGGTGACATATCGTGACCATGGAATCATAGTCCGACTGCTTCTCCTATTCAAATGCCCGGGATTTCGGCGCGGGGAGCCCCCCCCCCGCCGATGACGGGGAGCGAAAGCCGGTCGTTGACGCGTGGGCAGCCATCAAGTATCCTCAAGACCCATGAAGGTTTGGCTGAAACTGCTGCTCGGTTCGCTGCTCGGCGTCGCGCTCGGCTTCCTCTTGCCGCACGACAACCAGTCGGTCCTCGCGGCGCTCGCCTGGATCGAGACGGCGGCCATCCGGATCGGGCGCTATGCGTTAGTGCCGGCGTTGTTCTTCTCGCTGGCGATCGCCGTTTATGAACTCCGCCAAGACAACCGTATGTGGGATGTGGCGCTCAAGACCTTGGCGATCGTTTTTTCATCCGCGCTTTTCTTCGCTGTCGTCGGCCTCATCGTCGCCGTCCTGTTCCCGCCGGCGCGGATCCCGATCCTCATCGAGGGCCAGAAAGAAGGTATCGGCCTCGATGCCGGACAAGGCCTCCTCGACCTGTTCCCCTCGAACGCCTTCTCCGCTTTGGCCTCCGAAGGGTCGTTCATCCTTCCTGTCTGCGTACTCGCCTTCTTCCTCGGGGCCGGCCTTTCCTACGACCGGACCTATTCCAAAGTCGTCATTTCCCTCGTGGATTCCTTCTCGCGGATCTTCTATTACGTCGCGGCCTTCTTCTCCGAAATCCTGGGGGTGGTGATGATCGCCCTCGGCGCGTACTGGGCGGTGCGCCTCCATGGAGCGCTCAAGGCCGAGGTGTTCCGCGATCTCCTCGTACTCCTCGGCGTCTCGTCCATCGTGCTCGGTTTAGGCGTACTGCCGCTGTTCCTGTACTTGCTCGGCCCCAAGACCAACCCCTGGAAGCAGCTTTACGGCGCCGCGGGCGGCGCGATCGCGGCTCTCTTTTCCGGAGACATCAACTTTTCCTTGCCCGTACTCCTGCGCCACGCGAAGGAAAACCACGGGGTCCGGCGCCGCGCGAACACGGTCTCGCTGGCCCTCTTCGGCGCCTTCGGGAGGGCCGGCAGCGCCATGGTCGCGGTGGTCTCCCTCATCGTCATCATCAAGTCGTACTCGAGCCTCGGCGTCACCCTCGGCGATCTGGTCGGAATCGCGATCACCGCGGTCGGCGTATCGGCGCTGCTCGCCCGCCATCCCGGCGACGGCGCCTACGTGGCCCTGGCGGTGCTCTGCGGCGCGTACGGGCGCGGTTTCGAGGCGGGCTACCTGATCCTGAAACCGGTAGCCTTCTACCTCATCGCCATCGGCACCTTCCTGGACGTCCTCATCGCCTCGCTCGGAACCTACGCCGTCGGAAGGCTCACCGGCTTCCAAGAGGACAAGGAAGCGCGCCACTTCGTGTAGAAGTCACGCGATCATCTCCTTGAGATTGGAGAGGATTCCCACGTTCTCCGCGGAGAACTTCTGGAGCTGACTCAGATTTTCGCCGAGCTCTTCGTTACAGGCTTTCTGCTCCTTAGAAGCGACGAGGATCGCAGCGCAGACCGTATCCAAGAGGTCCATGGAGGTCTTCAGCTCCTCTCCGGACGTCTTTTCGGTCCTGGCCAGCTCGGAGATGCCGTGGACGGTACTGATCAGCTCCGCGACGGTCTCGCTGATGACGCGGTTCCGTTCAAGTTGGCCGTCCAGGACTTTGAAGATCTCGTCCAGCGACGTTTCGATGCGCGAGTTTTCGGCCACGATTTCCTTGAGCCTGCCGGACACGCGGCCTTCTTGGACCTGTACGTTCTTGATCTTCTCCACCATCGTCCCCAGGATGGCGTTTATCGCGTCGGCGTTCTCTCCCGAACGCGTCGCGAGCGTTCGGATTTCTCCGGCCACGACGGAGAATCCCTTACCCATCGCTCCCGAACGGGCAGCTTCTATGGCGGCGTTGATCGATAGGATGTTCGTCTGGGATGACAGATCGCTGATCGCCTGCACTATCTCGTTGATGTTCTTCGAATAATTGGCGAGATCATCGACCGAACGCGCCGACAGCTCAACCTCCTTGTCCGCGGCCAGGCAGGTATCGGTGAGCTTCCTGATCGTCTGACCCGACGCTTTCACGAGCCGGTCCGTCGTGTGGATGTCGTCGGTCAACCTCCGCACGTTGTCCACCGTCACCTCGACGATCTTCTCGTGCGTATCGATCATCGTGGAAGTAGTGTCGATGGCGTGGAACATCCGCGCGACGATACCCTTGTTCGCTTCCACCTGACCGCTCTGCGTCTCGATGTTACCGTTGATCTGATCGATGTTGGCGATGTATTGGGACACCAAGGCGCCGACGCGGTCGATGCTTCGGTTGAGGATGGCCGCGGCCGTCTCGGAGCGGTCCGTGTTCAGCCGGATGCGCGCGAACAATTCGTCCCGGCCGCGCTTATTTTTTTCCAGCTCGGTCGAATAGAGGACCACCTGTCGGTTGGTAGCCGCGATCTCCAGGGAAAATGCATAGAAAGTCGCCACGATGAGGCTCATGACGCCGACCCCTTGCAGCAATACGAAGGGCGTCTTGTCGCCCATGAAGTAATAGATGTCGTATGCGGAGAGAGCCACCGCGACGAAAAGGCCGATCAGGATGGGTCGGTTGTCCCGCTTCCCGGCACGGAGGCCCGATATGGCGCCGTAGAACGCGTAGGCGAGCGCCGACACCGGGTAGACCAACATGACCGAGTGCCAGGCGTCCAAAGCGGCGGTATCCCGCTGGAGGAAGTATCCGACCGCAAAGACGACGCCCACGATATCTACGGCGATGACGACGGCCCTTTTCGGTTTGAGATCGAAGTAAAGTCGGAAAAAGCGGAAAAGGAACAACATGGATATCGGGAAACAGGCGTACAGGGATGCCTTGAGCAAGAGGTACCCGAACGGCGCGTCGCTGATGGCGACGTTGAGCAGGTAGACCGCGAAGAACGAGGCTACCAGCGAAAGGTAGAGACTCGCCTTCTGTTCCTCGTAGTTCGCATAGAAAAACATGGAATAGAGGGCCACGAAGAGCAGGAAAATGGAGCACAGGCGCGGCAACTGGACGTCCAGGAAGTTGTAGGTCCGCATAGCCGAACGGTATTCGCCTTCGTTAAGGAGCGACATCATACGCAGCTTGACCCGACCGGTATCGCTGTAGGCGGAGAGTCGAAGGGTGTTCCTTTCCTTGAGGATGGACTCGCTCACGAGTATGCCCTGGGTGATGTACGGTTGGAAGAAGAAATCGCGCCCGAAACGGCCGAGCGTTTCGATATACACGTCGTTGACGTACACCTTCAGCGCCATATTGTTCTTGAAAAGGACGATCCCGAGAGGACCGGCCCAACCCTCCGGAACCGAAAACTGGACGCGGAGGTCCTGAACCTGGCCGGGAGAACCGTTCACCTCAACGGGGAATCCTCCCGGCGTCGCGAGGGACGCTCCATCAGCTGTCCAGGAGCCCTCCACCAGCGCCGCCTGGGCCCCCGCGGGGGAAACGGAAACTAAGGTGAATAACACCATCGTCAATAAAAAGAAAACGCGGACTCTTAAATCGAGCGATTTGCACATACTAGGCCGCCTATCACATATAGAAATCTCATAGTCCGCAGCCGCGGAGTATGCCTCTTCTGCCGAAAAATGAAGGTTGTTTACGGGTCATGGATTCCGCGCGCGAATGAGTGTCGCAGCCGATCGATTATCGTCTCCAATTGTAAGCCTTTTCTATCGATTCGCAAGGACCGACCGGGGCAAGATCCTCGCTTACTTCACACGCGGCTTGTCGCGCCCCTATCCGCTCGGCTAGATTCACCTGATGAAAACCACGGGAAAAACGTTCAAAGTCGCCCTGCTCGGGTGCGGCACCGTCGGAAGCGGCGTCGCGCGTATCATGCTGGACCAGGCCGAAGCCCTGGAGCGCCGGTCAGGACGCCGCATCGAGCTCACGCGCATCGTAGACCTTTTCCCCTCAAGATCGGCTTCCCGCCACGACCTGCCGCTCGGCCTCTTCGCGGGCGGCGGGGCCGACCTCACCTCGGCCGAGGCGTCCGCCCACATCGACGCCGTCTTCGCCGATCCGGAAATCGACCTGGTGGTGGAGACCATCGGCGGGACCTCGCCGTTCGTGCTCGGCGTCTGCGAGCGGGCCATCCGGAGCGGCAAGCACCTCGTGACCGCGAACAAGGCCCTCCTGGCCGAACAGGGCGAAGTCCTGTTCGCCGCGGCCCGGGAGAAGGGTACGGAGCTCGGCTTCGAAGCGGCCGTCTGCGGCGCCATCCCCGTCATCCGCGTGGTGAAGGATTCCTTCGCCGGAGACGAGGTTGCCTCCCTTTCGGGCATCATGAACGGCACGAGCAACTACGTCCTCTCCAAGATGCAGGCGGAGGACCTCTCCTTCCAGGAGGCGCTCTCCCTCGCCCAGGAAGCCGGCTACGCCGAAGCCGATCCGACCCTCGACATCGGCGGCGGAGACGCGGGCCACAAGCTCGCCCTCCTCATCCGCCTCGCGTTCGGCCGCAGGGTGGAATACGGCAAGCTCACCATCCGCGGAATCCAGGACGTCTCCAAGGGCGATATCCGGGCCGCCAAGGAACTGGACTGCGCGATTAAGCTCATCTGCCAGGCCCAAGTCGTGAACGGCGTCGTACACGCTCAGGTATCGCCCATGATGGTGAAGCAGACCAACGTCCTTTCCCGGGTCAACGGCGCCGTGAACGCCATCCGTTTCATGAATCGCTATTCGGGCGAACACATCCTGGTCGGCAAGGGCGCAGGCTCCCTGGAGACCGGCAGCGCCGTCGTCGCCGACATCGTCTTCATCGCGCGCAACGAGGGGAACGCCGCCGCGTCCTCGCCGAACGGCCACGGCGAGCTCCGCAACCTGGACGACATCCCCTTCCCCTATACCCTCATCTTCGATACGGAGGATCTCCCCGGCATCACCGGCCTCGTCACCACGGCCATCGGGGACCAAGGCATCAATATCGATACGGTCGGGCACAACCTCCACGGCAAGGA
>JAEWSV010000054.1 GCA_023398155.1 Spirochaetota bacterium | reverse complement strand
CTCATCAAGAACGTCTCGATAGCCCCGATCCGCATCAATTGCCATTTCATGGCGGCCGAACTCTACGTACGCAGGGCGAAAACGAGATTCGATATCGTATTCTGCGATCCGCCATTCCCCTACCGGTTCAAACGGGAGCTCGTGGAAAGCATAGCCTCCTCGCCGATCGCCGCGGCCGGAAGCTTGATCCTCATCCATCGTCCCCGGGAAGATTCGTTTCCTGATACGATAGGCCCCTTGTCCTTAGAGGACCGACGCGAGTACGGCCGTTCTATCGTCGATTTTTACCGCTTCCGAGCGGAATTGGGAAGGATTAACGATCGAGTTCCTTGAGGTACCGGAAGATCCGGGTTTCTACCGGCTCGCACCGTCTCCGTCGTTTGCGCGGCGAGGGAAACGAGCGGTCGCGGCGACCCACTTCCAAGGAGGGCGCTTCCATGGAAATTCTCCCTTCTTCCCGTTTCATGCTCTTCCTCCTACGCCGCAAGAATCATTTAGTTATATATCACGCGCCCCCGTAAAATTCGAAGAGAATGTAACCTTCTTGTTTGTTTTAGAGTTTTTTTATAAAACGATGATTGCATTTTCCGGCATCATGGTTATACTTGTTGCATAAAGAAGGGTGGTTTTTTGGATCGAGACTCCCTATTCGATCGGTTCGAGGATCAGGGATTCATAAAGACCGGACAGCGTCCGGTCATAGGGTCGGCCCAGAAAGCGGCACTCAACCGGAAAGGAAACGAGCTTCTCAACGCCGGAGACGTTGAGGGTGCGAGGCGAATATTTCTGACAACCGGGTACTCAGACGGCATTGCCCGAGTCGGCGACAAGTATTTACAGGACGGCCGGAGCCTGGAAGCGCTCCGGATGTACTGGACGGCTCCGGATAAGGTAAAGGCCGAGGCTATTATCGAGCGACTATCTGCGGTGATACAAAAACTCGTTCACGAGGAAGAGGAAAAGTAAAGATGATGAACGAACAGAATATGACGGACGATTTCGTTCCCCAGGAGGGGGACTCCAAAGAGCGGAACGAGGAGTTCGCGGAAATCTCCGAGCTTTCCAAAAAAGGCTACCAATACCTGAAAGAAAATCGCGTCGCGGAAGCGGTCGATAGTTTCACTCAGATTCTCGATAAAGAACCGGAAAACAATTACGCCCTCGTGGGACTCGGCGACGCCGCCCGGAAACGAGGCGCGTTCCGTGAGGCCGTCGAACACTACCGCAAGTGCCTCACGCACCATCCGGGAAACAATTACGCGCTCTTCGGCTTGGCCGATTGCTACAAAGCGCTCAACCAGTATCAGAAAGCCATCGAGATCTGGGAACAATACCTGCTCCATGACGACAAGAACATCACCGTGCTCACGCGGGTCGCGGACGCGTACCGAAAAGTTCGGGATTTCCGTCGGTCCAAGACCATCTATTTGCGGGTCCTGGAGATGGAAGAGAATAATCCCTACGCGCTCATCGGCCTCGGCCACTTGCACTACGACTTCAAAGAATACAAGGACGCGCTCTTCTATTGGGAGCGCATGCTCGAACTCCACAAAGAGGACGTGGATATCCGCGTGCTCACCTCCATCGGCAACTGCCATCGGAAGCTCAAGACGTTCGAGCAGGGCGTCCCCTACTTCCAGCGCGCGCTCGACATGGACGGCGTCAACTTCTACGCCCTGTTCGGGCTGGCGGATTGCTATCGGGGCATGAACCAGCAACATAAGTCCCTCGAGTACTGGAACCGCATCCTCGATCAGGACCCGCGGAATAAGGTCATCCTGACACGCGCGGGCGACGCGTACCGCAATATGGGCGACTACGATAAGGCCGGCGACTACTATCGACGGGCGCTCAACATAGAATTCGATATTTACGCGGTACTCGGCCTGGCTGTCGTTTCAAAAATGCAGGGCAAGTACGACGACGCCATCGAGTCCCTCAGGCGCCTCGTCCAGCAGGATCCCAAGAATTATCGCCTCTACATCGAACTCGCGGATTGCTGGACGAAAAAAGGGGACCGGGACCGGGCCGTGGAAGCTTTGGCCGAATTCCAGAAGCTCGGTATCCGTAACATGTACGTTTCGGAATTCATGGACAAGCTACGCGGCTAAGAATCGGCCGGCCGGCTTCCGAGCCGCGCGTGACGCGAAGCGCGCAAGCCGCGGCGATCGGCGTCCGTTGACCTTCCGTCCTTTATTGCGTAGTATGTTGTCGACACTGCCGTTATCGGGGTGGTTGACCGTCCGATCCGATTCGCCCTAGCGCGAATCGAGAAAGGGCGCGATGCCTGAGATCACACCCGTCGAACCTGATCCGGATAATGCCGGCGAAGGGAACAGAGCCTTGCAAGCGACGCGCGGACTTGAGCGAGAATCGCGAGGCTTCACGCAACGGAATCGATCCCGCATCATCCATCCGGTACGGACACGAGGAGTTCCCCATGCGGAAGCAGGGAATCCGCGGTACCTTCATGCCGCACGCCGTACTCTTCCTAGCCGCGCTCGTCATTTCCGTACCCGCTTCTGCGGGCGGTAACGCCGACGCCGCCAAGCCCATCGACAGGAACGAGGTCGTCGTCTGGACCTATGACTCGTTCACTTCGGAATGGGGACCGGGTCCGGCCATCGCTGAAGCCTTTAAAACCGAAACCGGCCTGAATGTCCGGTTCGTCACCCATGGAGACGCGGGGGCCCTGCTCTCCAAGCTCCTCACCGAAGGCTCGGCGGCCGATGCCGACGTTGTTCTCGGTCTGGACCAGAATCTCCTCGCCAAAGCGCTATCGTCTGGACTTTTCGCCGCCTATACGCCGAAGGGAGCCGAAAAACTTAGCGATAGCCTCATCCTTGATAAGAAATTCCGCCTCACGCCTTACGATTACGGATACTTCGCGGTGATCTACGACTCCGATCGACTCGCGGAAGCGCCGGCGAGCCTTGAGGATCTGACCAAGAGCGAGTACTCGCGAAAACTGATCCTGATGGACCCCCGGACCTCCACGCCGGGCCTCGGCTTCTTCGTCTGGACCAAAGCCGTATACGGAAACGGTTGGAAGGATTACTGGAAGCGGCTCGCACCCTCCATCCTCACGGTCGCCGACGGTTGGGATACGGGATACGGCATGTTCACCTCCGGAGAAGCGCCGCTCGTCCTTTCCTACACGACGAGTCCCGCCTACCACCTTGAGTACGAGCAATCGCGGCGGTTTAAGGCCGCCGTCTTCGCGGAAGGCCACGTCGCCCAGATTGAAGGCGCGGGCTTGCTCGCGGCTGCGCGGCGGAGCGAGAACGGGAAGCGCTTCCTGGACTTCATGCTGAGCGAGGCCTTCCAAAGTATCATCCCCCTCACGAATTGGATGTATCCGGCGACTCCGACCGCGCTCCCCGCCTCGTTCGAGGCCGCGCCCAAGCCGGAGAAGACGCTGGTCGGCGCCGTTCCTACCGATGCGGAACTCGCCGAATGGGCCGCCATCCTAGCTGACCGATAACGGCGATGGTTGAGAATCGGGCCCGCCTGGCGGCCTTCATCGGTCTGCCTCCTATCCTCGTCGTCGCCGCGGCCTTCCTCCTGCCGTACGTGACCGCGGTCGGGGGCGGCTCGTGGGGGGAAGACTGGGCCGCGCCGCGCGTTCTCCGCGCCCTCTCCGATCCGGCGCTCCGGCGAATCATCGTATTCACCGCGGCCCAGGCCGGATGGAGTACCCTCGCGGCCCTCGCGCTCGGGCTCCCCGGCGCGTGGCTCATCGGCTCCGGCCGCTTCAGGGGCGCCGCCCTCGTAAGGGCTGTCGCGTCCATTCCCTTCGCCATGCCGCCTGTCCTGGTGGTGCTCGGCTTCGTGTTGTTTTTCGGCAATGCCGGCTGGCTCAACAGGGCGGCCATGGCGATGACCGGTGCGCAGGAGGGGCCGCTCCGCGTGCTCTATCGGCCCGAGGCCATCGTCTTGGCCCACGCCTTCTATAATTTCCCCATCGTCCTCAGGTTGGCCGGAGACGGCATAGCGGCAGGCCGAGCCTCGTACGCGAACGCGGCGGCGACGCTCGGATCCTCCCCGCGAAAAACCTTTCTCACCGTCTTGCTCCCCCTCGCGATGCCCTCCATCGCGGCGTCGGCCCTCCTCGTCTTCCTCTATTGTTTCACGAGCTTCGCTGTCGTCCTCGTCCTCGGAGGCGGACCAGCCGCCACCACCCTCTCGGTGGAGATATTCCGGGCCTCCCGCGTAGGCCTCGATTTCGATACGGCCGGGGCCCTCGCGCTCATAGAGACGGCGATCGCCGCGGTCGCCTATCTCCTGTACGCATGGTCCGAACGAGCGGCGCGACGGGTGGCGGGCACCTCGGAGAAGCGTGAGCGCATCGAGCCTACGCCTCCGAGGGCTTCCGGCGACATCGCGGCGATCGTATACCTCGTGCTCGCGTCGTTCCTGATTCTCGGTCCGCTCATTTCCATTCCCTTGGAATCGATCCTTTGGCGATCCTCCCGGACCGCGGAAGCGGCGTTTTCCCTGCGGTGGTGGGCCGCGGTGCGGGATTCCGCCCTCCCCGCTTTCGGCCGGTCCCTTCTGTTGGCCGCGGCCGCGGCCACCGTGGCGGTGCTCCTGGCCACATCCGCCGCCGTCGCGGTATGGCTCACGCCGAGGTCGCGTCTCGGAACCCTCATCGCCGCCCTTTGCCTGGCCCCCCTCGCATCCTCGGGCATCGTGCTCGGCCTGGGCTGGATACGGCTCTACGGTTCGGGCCTCGCCCGGTCTTTCTGGGCCGTCGCCGTGGTACAGGCGACCACGGCCCTCCCGTTCGCCTATCGCTCCGTCGCCGAGGGGCTCGCCGCCCTCCCCCCTTCGATGGCCGACGCGTCCGCATCGCTCGGCGCGCCGCCCGCGAAGACGGCGTTGTTCGTCGCGCTTCCGGTCTCCATGACGAGGATTCGGTCGGCCTGGGCCTTCGCCGCCGCGATCAGTCTCGGCGAACTCAACACGGTCCTCATGCTCGGCCTTGAGGATTGGGAAACCCTGCCGCTGCTCGTCTATCGGGCCGCCGGCGCGTACCGGTTCGGGTCCGCGTGCGCCGCCGGCACCCTTCTGGCGCTCGCCTGCGCAGGAGCGTTCTTGCTGTCCGAAGCGGGCGCGGCCAGGCCGAAAAGGAATGCGTAATCCATGTCCCTAGAAGCGCGCTCGCTCAGAAAAACGTACGGCGATTTTTCGGTCCGGATGGACCTCAAGATAGAGGAAGGGGAAACCCTCGTGCTCGCCGGTCCTTCCGGCTGCGGGAAAACCACCGCGCTCCATATGATCGCCGGTCTGGTCGCTCCCGACGAAGGCTCCATCCTGCTTGATGGCCGGAAGCTCGATGCGGTCCCCGCGTGGAAACGCGGAATCGCGGTGGTATTCCAGGACCTCGCCCTCTTTCCCCATCTTTCCGTCGGCGGAAACGTCGCCTTCGGCCCCTTCATCCGGGGCATGCGGCGGCAGGAGCGCGGCCGCGTCGTGGAGACCTGCCTCCGCGCGGCTCGCCTTGAGGGGTACGCCAAACGTCGCCTCTCCACCCTTTCCGGAGGAGAGCTCCAGAGAACCGCGATAGCGCGCGCCCTCGCCGCCGACCCGCGGGCCTTACTTATGGACGAGCCGTTCTCGAGCTTGGACGCGCCGCTCCGGCGCGAACTCCGAGCGGAATTCCGGGAACTCCGTTCCAAGAGCTCCTACCCCTGCCTCTTCGTCACCCACGACCGCGAAGAGGCCGCGGCCCTCGGCGACCGGATCGCGATCATGAAGAACGGTTGCATCGCTGAAATCGGAAGGTCGCGCGATCTTTTCCTCGCCCCGCGGACCGCGTTCGCCGCACGCTTCCTCGGAGCCGGCGCGGTACTGCGGGCGCGGCCGATCGGCTCGGCGGGAGGGAGGACGACCGTACGCTGCCCGCTCGGCATCCTTTCCGTCGCGACCGCAGGAAGCGGGTTACCGATAAACGATCAGGACCGGGAAATGAACCTCTTGATACCGCGCGACGCGCTCCGCATCGTGTCCGCGGACTCCGCTGAGGCCCGGTGCGGGGCGACGGTACGCTCGTCCGTCTTCTCGGGCGACCATGAGGTCCTCACCGCCGAGCTCGCCGACGGAACCGTATTGAACGTGGAATCGTCGCCGCGGGCGGTTTCGCCGGAGGTGGACGGCGTCATCGGCCTGGCCGTGAACGATGACCTGCTCAGGTTCCTGGCGGATGACTAACGTAATAACACGGCGAGCGCCGCTTGGGAGAGCCCGATGACGGCGCCGAGTACGGCGCCGAATACGTTGATCCAGCGTAATTGGTTCGCGAGGATATCGAGGACGATGGACTCTACGGATTCCATATCGAGCGAGTCGATGCGCTCTGCGACGAGGGTGCGGATATCGAGGGTCGAAAGGGCCGCCGAGACCCGTTCGTCGATGAGCGCCAGGATCCGATCGGCGATGAATCTATCGATCTTGTCCTTTCCCTCCGCATCTATTCCGAGGAGTTCCGCGAGGGAATGATCTCCCCGCTCCGCGAGGAAGGAGTCCACGGCCGCGGCCACGGCGGTTCCCGGGGCCTGAGCGGCGATTCCTTTGACCGCGGACGAAAGCGAACGGATAACGGTTTCGGCGTTCACGCCGAAG
>JAEWSV010000569.1 GCA_023398155.1 Spirochaetota bacterium | reverse complement strand
GGAGGACCGATCCCTGCGGCAGCGGGCCTACGAGGCCTTCTACAAGCAATACGAGGCGCACAAGACCACCCTCGCCGCTCTCTACTCGGGCTCCGTTAAGCAGGACGTCGTGCATGCCCGCGTGCGCGGCTTCCCCTCCGCCCGCGCGAAGGCTCTCTTCCCCGACGCCGTCAGCGAGTCGGTCTACGACAACCTGGTCGCCACGGTGAACGCGAACCTGGCGCCCCTCCACAAGTACTACGAACTGCGGAAGAAGGCCCTCGGCCTCACGGAACTCCGCCACTGGGACGTCTACGTTCCCCTCGTCAAGACCGCGAAGAAGAAGACGACCTGGAACGAGGCAGTGGACCTCATCTCGGAGGCACTCGCCCCGCTCGGGGACGAATACGTCGACACGCTCAGGGGCGGCCTCCTCGGACGGTGGGCCGACCGCTACGAGAACAAAGGGAAGCGGTCAGGCGCCTTCTCGGCCGGGAGCTACGTCGGCGAGCCCTACATCCTTATGAACTATAAGGACGACGTCATCCGCGACGTGTTCACCCTGGCGCACGAGGGCGGCCATTCCATGCACTCCTGGTATTCGGCCAAGTCGAATCCCTTCATGCACTACGGCTATACGATCTTCGAGGCGGAGGTGGCCTCCACCTTCAACGAGGAACTCCTCTTCCGCCACCTGGAAAAGACGGCGGGCTCCAAGGAGCTCAAGGCCTACCTCACGGACAAGCGCATCGGCGACATCCTGGCCACGCTCTACCGGCAGACCATGTTCGCCGAGTTCGAGGCGACGACGCACCGCCTCCACGAGGAGGGCACGCCCCTCACCGTCGACGTCCTCCGCGGCGAATACCGGAAGCTCCTGGAAAAGTACCAGGGTCCGAGCATGAAACTGGAGGCGGCGAGCGACATGGAGGGCCTGCGCATCCCCCACTTCTACAACGCCTTCTACGTCTACAAGTACGCCACCGGCATCTCAGCTTCCCTCGCTTTGGCGGAGCGGGTGTGCTCGGGCGGCGAAGCGGAGCGGCTGGACTACTTCGCCTTCCTCAAGTCGGGCGGTTCGCGCTTCCCGATCGAATCGCTCAAGGTGGCCGGAGTGGACATGTCGAGCCCCGCGCCCGTCGAGGCGGCCTGCCGGACTCTCGCGCGCCTCGTGGACGAGCTCGGGAAATACCTCGAATAGGGTGTAGAATGGCTCCCTGGAGGACGATCGTTGCGCGACGCGGCAGGCCGTGACATCCGGTACCTCAGGATCTCGGTCACCGACCGGTGCAACCTGCGGTGCGTCTACTGCATGCCGCCCGGCGGCGTACCCCTCCTCCCGCACGGCGCCATCCTGAGCTACGAGCGGATAGCCGAGGTCGCCGCCGCCGCCGCCCGGCTCGGCTTCACGAAATTCCGCATCACCGGTGGCGAACCCCTCGTCAGGCGCGACCTTCCCGTCCTCGTTTCCCTGCTGGCGGCGATTCCGCGGCCGCGCGAGATCGCCATGACGACCAACGGCACCCTCCTCGCCCCCGTGGCGGCCGAACTCGCTTCCCGGGGCCTGGGTTCCGTCAACGTTTCGCTCGACACCCTGAACGAAGGGCGGTACCGGGAGCTGACCCGCGGCGGGGAGCTGGAGCGGGCGCTCGAAGGCATCCGAGCGGCCCGCGCGGCCGGGCTGCCGGTCAAGCTCAACGTGGTCATGGACGGCGCGGAATCGGAAGCCGAACTTGGCGCGATCCGGGAGTGGGCGGCGGGGATCGGCGCGGAGGTGCAGACCATCGCGCGCTATAGCCTTGGGCGCGCGAAAGCGGAGGGCGGCGCCTACGACCGGCCGCCCCGCTGCGCCGCGTGCGACCGGCTCCGCCTGCTCGCGGACGGTACGCTCCGGCCCTGCCTCCACGCTTCGGGAGGCGTGCCCGTGGATTTCGGCGATATCGAAAGCAGCCTCAGGGCGGCGGTGGCCGCGAAACCCCTCCGCGGCGGCATCGCCCTGGAGAGCGCGGTGAGTATGATCGGAGGATGAGGATGGACGGCACCGGGCTGACCCACGTAGACGAGAACGGCGCGGCGCGCATGGTGGACGTCTCCGCGAAAACGCGGATCAAACGCACCGCGCGGGCGGCCGGCAAGATAGAGCTCGCGCCCGCGACGCTCGAACTTATACGGCGGAACGGGATCGCCAAGGGCGACGTGCTCGCCGCGGCCCGCATCGCGGGCATCATGGCCGCGAAGCGGACCGCGGACCTCATACCCCTCTGCCACAACATCGAGATCGAACACGTCGGCGTGGAATTGACGCCGGAAGCGGACGGCATCAGGATAGAGTCCGTCGCGGTCTGCACGGACAAGACCGGCATCGAGATGGAGGCCCTCACCGCGGTGTCGGTCGCCGCGCTCACGATATGGGACATGTGCAAGGCGGTCGACAAGACCATGCGGATCGGCGACATCGTCCTCCTGGAAAAGAAAAAAGAGGTGCTCCCATGACGGAAACGAAGGAAGGCGAATTCGAGCTGGTCTCGGTCAACGTTTCCGCGCGGACCGGTATGCGGAAGGTGCCGGTGGACCGCGTACGGTTCTTGGCGGGCAAAGGCATCGCGGGAGACGCGCACGCGGGGCTCCTTGAGATGCGGCAGGTGTCCCTCCTGGCGGCCGAGGAGATCGAGGCCGCGTCGGCGGAACTCCGCTCGAAGCTCGGCGCGGACGCGCCGCTCTCCCGCCTCGAGCCCGGCGATTTCGCGGAGAACATCACGACCCGCGGCCTCGCCCTCCACGAGCTTCCCCTCGGGACGGTCCTGGAGTTGGGGAGCGCGCGGTTGGAAGTCTCGCAGATCGGCAAGGAATGCCACGCGGGCTGCGAGATCAGGAAGCTCGTCGGGGATTGCGTCATGCCCCGGAGGGGCATCTTCGCCCGGGTCCTGGAGAGCGGGGAGGCATCGAGTGCGGATCGCGGTCGTTACCGTATCGGATAGGGCCGCGGCCGGCGTCTACGCCGACCGGTCGGGGCTCGCGGTGACGGAAGTGTTCCGCGGGACGCTCGACGACATCCAAATCGAGCGATCCCTCGTAAGCGACGGTAAAGAGGCCGTGACCGCGGCGCTGGAAAAGCACGAAGCGGCCGGCGCGGATTGGATCGTCACCACGGGAGGGACCGGCCCCGGCCCGCGCGACCTGACGCCGGAGGCGACTGAAGCCTTCTGCGACCGCGCCCTCCCCGGCCTCGCCGAATATCTCCGCGCCGAGTCGTTCAAGGAGACGCCGAACGCCGTCTTCTCGCGCCTCTACGCGGGTATGCGGGGCGCGGTCTTCGTCGTCAATCTTCCCGGCAGCGAAAAGGCCGCGCGCTTCTGCGCGCGCCTCATCGCGCCCCTCATGGAGCACGGGTCCAAGATGGCGCGCGGGGAAGGCCACTAGGCTACTCAGGATGGCTCCTTCTTCCGAACGCCGCATCGTCCGATCCCTCTTCCTCCAATCCTTCCTGCTCGGCATACCCCGCCTGTTCACCTCCGCCGCGGCCACGGCCCTCTTCCTGGACAGCTTCGCCGCGCCGACTATCTCCTACGTTCTTATGGCGGGCGCCGTCCTGGTGCCGTGCGGCGGCCTCGCGTTCTCCTATTCCATGGGCAGGTTCGGCACGGAAAAGACTCTCGGGGGAGTCCTCGTCGGCCTAAGCGCCATCCTCGCCGTCATTCTGGGCGCCCTCGCCGCGACCCGGAGCGCCCCCTTCATGCGGTTAGCGGTAATCGTCTGGGCGGACCTGGAGTACGCCTTCACCGAACTGGTCTTCGCCGCCCACGGGAACGCCGTCCTGGATATCCGCCAGGCCAAACGCCTTTTCGGCCGCGCGGGCTCCGGACAGGTGCTCGCGGCCATCCTCGGCGGTCTCGCTGCGCCCTGGCTCCTGACCTTCCTTCCCGTGGAAGGCCTCTTAGCCCTTTCCCTCGCCGGACTGCTCGGAGCCCTGGTCAACTATCGGCGCATGGCCGGCGCGGCGGCGAGCTCGGCGGCGAGCGGGGCCGAGAGCGTTGACGCGAACGCGGAGGAAGAACGGGAAGAGAGCGATCCGACGCCCGTCCGTTCCGCCGTTCGCGAACCCCTGATCCGCTCGTTATTCGTGCTCGCGGCCCTGGAATTCGCGGTCCAGGGTTTTTCCGAGGCCCTCTTCTACGACGGCCTTCAGAAAGCCGTCGTCGATCCCGGCCGCGTCGCCTCCTTCGTCGCCGGCTTCTTCGCCGTCGCGGCGGCCCTCAAGCTCATCCTGGGCCTCTTCGTTTCAGGGCCGCTCCTCACCCGCTTCGGGGTGAAGGCGGGCGTCCTCGCGCCTTCGATCGCGATGGCCCCTCCCCTGATCGCGCACCTGTTCCTCTCCGAAACCGGCGACGCCTCCCTCTGGTTCGCGAGCCTGGCGGCCGCCCGGTTCATCCAGACGGTCGCCGTCTCGTCCCTTTACGCTCCCGCGTACCTTACCCTCTACCAACCGCTCAAGAGCGGCCTCCGGGCCCCGGCGCAGACCTTGGCGGATACCGTATTCGGCCAGGCGGGGACCGGCCTGGCCGGACTCGCGCTCATGATCGCCGTCGGCGGCCGTACCGGGTCGCCGCGTCTCTCGGGGATCTTGACCTTCGCGGCGACCGTCCTCTGGGCCGCCGCGGCCCTGGCCGCCGAACGCCGCTACCGGCGCGAAGTCGCCGCGCGGGCCCGGGGAACGGGCCGCTTGGACGCTCCGGCCGAAGGGCGGCCTCCCTCTCCGCCTCCGCGTTCCGGACGGGAGCGCCGCGCGTTCATGGCGGCGGAAGCCGGCCGTTCCCTACGCTTCAGGAGGCTTTCCCTCTCCGCCCCTTCGGACCTCCTCGCCGAGGCGCTCCGGAGGGAATCGGAGAAGGCCGCCGAGGGCGCGGTGGCCGCGCTCGGTCCGTCCTATCCCCACGGCGTCGTCTCCGCCCTCAGGTTCGGCGCGCTCCTCGGCGAGGGCGGCAGGAAAACCTACGCCCTGGAGCTCGCGGAGTCCACGCTGAAAGGCGGCGACCGGAACATACTGTTGCCGTTGTTCGGTACGCCGGCGGCAGACGCCGGAGCAGCGTATCAGCCCGATTCCGCGGACGGCCCCTCCCTGCTCAGGTCCCTGGCCGACGAAGCGGAGGCGGAGAGCCGCCCGTGGCTGCGCCTCGCCGCGCTCCGGGACCTTTCCCGCGTCGACGACGCTCGCCTTTCACCCGGCGAGGCGAACCTTTTAGAGCGGGAGCTCGGCGCGGTGGAACGCGCGGAGACCCTTTCCCGCATGTCGTTCTTCACCTCGGTGCCCAAGGAGGACCTGGCCGCGCTGGGCCGGTCCTTGGACGAGCGGACGGCGGAAGCCGGTACGCGCATCATCTCCCGCGGGGAGCGCGGGGCGGAACTCTTCCTGATCGTCTCCGGTACGGTGGAAGTCGGCATCGACGGGACTGCGGTGGCGCGCCTCGGGCCGGGACAGGGAGTCGGGGAGCTCTCCGCCTTGAGCCCGGAGCCGCGGTCGGCCGACGTGACCGCCGTCTCGCCGACCAGCCTCCTCGTCGTGGGAGGCGATACGCTCCGCTCGTTCACGGATACCCACCGCCGCGCGGCCTTGGAGATGCTGAAAGTGCTGAACCGGCGCATCCTCGACACCCTCCGGCAGAGCTTCCCGGACGAAGAACGGCCCGGCGGAGGGAAGGCCCGCTCCGCGCCGCTCCGGAGCGCGGGCAGGGTCGGCGCCGAAATCCTCGGGAAGCTACTGCCGGAGACGCGTAGGTCCGCGGCCGCCTCCGTCCGGAAGTACCGGGCGGAAGCCGGGGAACGGCTCTTCTCGGCCGGCGACGAGGCCGCGAATTTTTTCTTTATTTTGTCGGGTAGGGTTGGCCTTGGGCGGAAGGGAACCGCTATACTCGAATTGGAGGCCGACGAGTTTTTCGGCGACAACGAACTCATCCTCGCGGAGGACCGGCCCTTCGACGGGATCGCTTTGGAAAAGACGGAACTCGCGGCGCTGCCCCGTCCCATCCTCTTCGATCTCCTTTGGGAAGGACCTTCTTTTTTACGCGGGATGACCCTCGCGGCCGCGGAACGGCTGCGTCGCGTCACCGCATTACGGGTAAAGGGGCGACAAGGCGATGCTCCGGCTGAGCGTCAATCTCAATAAGATTACGGAAAATTTCGATAGGATCCGCGCTCTTTGCGACGCGCACGGGATCGAACTCGCGACGGTGGCGAAGCTCTGCCTCACGAACCTCGATATCGTCAAACCCATCATCGACGCGGGGGCGCACCTCATCGCGGAATCGAACTTGGTGAACCTGGCAAACCTGCCCTACAACGTGCGCAGGATGCTGCTCCGGACTTCCCTGGACGATATCGCGGCAGGACTGGACCATTGCGACTACGTCTTCATTTCCGAGCTCCGCCTCCTCTCGGCGCTGCAGGATACTCCGCGGGGACGCGAAGTGGGCGTCTACGTGAGCGTAGAGGCGGGCGACCTCCGGGAAGGCGTCATCGCGGAGGAACTGGCCGCCTTCCTATCGGCCGCCCGCCGGATCGGGAGCGGGCCGCGCATCGTCGGTTTCGCGGCCAACTACGGCTGCCTGCGGGGTTTCGTGCCGAGCGCCGCCGACATACGCCGCTTCAGGGAAGGATGCGACGCCGCGGCGTCGGCCGCGGGGTTAGGGGAATACACGGTGAGCGTCGGAGGAACGACCGTCTACGAGCTCTTGGAAGCCGGGGAACTGGACGGCGCGGTCGATCAGATCCGGATCGGAGAGGCCTTGTACTTCGGCTACAATATGTCCTTGGGCAAGCGGATCTGCGGCCTCCATGACGACGCCCTGGTGCTGACCGGCGAAGTGATAGAGGTAAAAGATAAATACGTGGACGGGAAGGAAGGCCGGGGCTTCAACGCGTTCGGGCACAAGACGGAAACGCTGGAGCGGGGCGTCCGCAGGCGGGCGGTCTTAAACTTCGGCGAACTCGCGGCCCCGAGCAGGAGCCTCGACCCCCTCGTTCCCGGCGCGTTCTTCTCCGGCGCCACCCACGACTATTCGGTGCTGGACGTAACCGACTGCGAACGGACCGTCCGGGTGGGCGACCGTCTCGATTTCCGAACCAATTATAACAGCGCGGCCCAAGCCATCCTATCGCCGTACGTGGAAAAGGCGGTGATATGGGAAGGCGGGAATTTACGGGAGGAAGCGGCATGTCAGTGAAGATCATGGACGGTATTCGGGCGGCGGCCTGGGCGGCGGCGGCCTTCATTCTCCTAGGCTGTCCCGCGGGAGCGAACGTCGCCGACGGCGCGGCGAGCCCGGCCTCCGAGGCGTACCGCTCGTACGTCGCCGTGGACAAGGCGGTCGGCGCCGAGGACGAGGGCGACTACACGCCCTTCAAACGGGCGGACGGTCGGCCCTTCCGCATCGCGGTGATGCAGAGCGGCGACTACTTCTCCTACGCCGACGTGTTCGAAGGAATGCTCAAGGGCCTCCAGACCATCGGCTGGATCGCCGACGTGCCGCCCCTCAGGAGCGGATTCGCGGGATACGCGGCCTACGAGGACGGCAAGACCGTCCGGAACATCCTCGCCGAGCTGTCCAAGCACGCGTACAGCGACTTCATCGAGTTCCCCGAAGCGGCCTTCTTCGACCTGAAATGGAGCGACGATAACGCCCGCGGAGCCGATTTCAGGAAGCTGACCGCGAAAGGCTCCGACATCGACTTGATCATCGCGCTCGGCACCCAGGTGAGCGCCATCCTCGCGCGGCCTACCGACTTCCACATTCCCGTGATGGTGGATTCCATCTCCGATCCCGTGGGTTCCGGCATCCTCGCCTCCTTGGAGGATTCGGGTAAGGACTACCTCACCGGGGCGGTGGATCCGGACCAGGACCTCCGGCAGGTCCGCCTCTTCTCCAGCGTCATCAAATTCAAACGGCTCGGCATCCTCTACGAGAACAGCGAGACAGGCAGGAGCTACGGGGCCGTGGAGGACGTGGAGCGGGTCGCGCGGGAGGAGGGCTTCACGGTGGTGGCGAGCACGAACGTGCTTCCCGATCCTGAGGACGAGGACGACGAGGCCGCGTGGATCGCGGCCGAACGGCGCTACGTCCGGGCCCTGGACGCCCTCTGCCCCCAGGTGGACGCCGTCTACCTCGCAGTCCAGGCCGGCCTATCCGAGTCCAGCTTGCCGGACGTCGTCGCGACGCTCAAGAAGCACGGGACGCCCTCCTTCATCATGGAAGGCAAGAATTTCGTCCGCGACGGCATCCTCCTGGGAGAATCCGACAGCAACCTGGTGGCCAAGGGCATCTTCAACTCCAAAAAGATGGTAGCCGTCTTCCGGGGCCAGTCGCCGCGCGAGCTGCCGCAGAAATACGAACACGTCCCCCATATCGCCATCAACCTGGAAACGGCCCGGACCATCGGATACGACGT
>JAEWSV010000367.1 GCA_023398155.1 Spirochaetota bacterium | reverse complement strand
CGAGGGCCGTGAGGGGAATGGGCGGGGCGGACCCGCCGACGATCAGGGAGAGGACCGCGCCGACGAGGGCCCAGGATCCGAGCGCGACGAGGCAGCCGAACAGCGAAAAGCGGGCCTCCGATCCCTGCGCGAGGATGCCGAGCCCATCGCCCCGCGCCGGCTCTAGGAATGCCGGAATGAGCGATCCGGCGGTACGTCCCGCGATCGGGTAGGCCAGGAGGCCGGCAGTCGCGAGGAGCCAACCGGGCGCCCCGGAGATCGCGCGGGTCGCGGAAACGGCGAAGGAGAGGAGCTCTATCTTGGCGACGAGGTAGAGCAGGCCGGTGAAGAAGGCGTAGGTTCCGATCCGCGAGTCCTTGAGGATCGCGAGGCGCTTCTCCCGATCGCCCGAACCGAGGAAGGCGTCGGCGGTATCGAGGAGCCCGTCCAGGTGGAAGAGATTGAAGCAAAAGTACTGGACCGCGAGGCCGCACAGCGCGACGAAGACGGGCGGCACGCGCGTTCGGGACAGCAGCACGAGGACGGCTCCTTCGAGCGCCGCAACGCAGAGGCCCACCACCGGCAGCCAGAAATCCATGCGCGTCGGGTCGAATGGATCGGGTCGCCGGACCGGGATCCGGCTCGCGAGAGAAAAGGTGGAAAGGAACCGGTTCATAGGCCCGCTGCCGCGCGGCGCGGCGCTCCCCGGAGCGCGCGAGGCGCCGCCTCCCGATTTAGAAGTCTTTTTCATCGCCTTCGCTCTCCGAAACCTTAGCCTGGGCGAAGGAAGCCATCTCCCGCGCCGCCTTGACGGCGAGCTCCACGATGGCTCCGCCGATCACGGCTCCCGTGCCCTCGCCGAGGCGCATGTCCAATTCCACGATGGGGTCGAGGCCGAGGGCCGCGAGGACCGGCGCGTGGCCCGCGACGCGGGAACGATGGCCCGCGAACAGGAAATCGGTCACCGAAGGACGCAATAGGTAAGCCATGTAAGCCGCCGCGGTCACGGGGAAGCCGTCCAGGATGCAGCCGACGCCCTTTCCTTCTAGGCCGAGGATGAAGCCGGTCATCATTGCCAGGTCGTAGCCTCCGACCCCTCTCATGACGTCCTCTGGCGACGCGAAGGGGCCTCGCGCGGCCACCGAGCTTACCACGACCCGTTTCTTGCGGGCCAAGGCTTCGTCGTCGATGCCGGTGCCGCGGTCGACTACCTCGTCCGCGGCCATTCCGCTCGCGACGAGGAGGGCGGCCGCGCACGTCGTATTGCCGATCCCCATGTCGCCGACGGCTACGAGATCGTTATCCGCCGCCGCCTCGCGGGCGAGCTCCCTGCCGGCCTCGAGCGAGCGTTCCAATTGCGCCGCGGTCATGGCGTCTTCCGCGGCGAAGTTGCGGGTGCCCCTTCCTATCTTGCGGTCCAGGAACCGGGCCGCGGTCGGGAGCGACTGCGGCGGGGGAAAGTCGCCGGCTACGCCCGAGTCCACAGCGGCCACCTCCCAGCCGGTCCCCGAAGCCAGGGCGTTGATCGCCGCGCCCCCCGCGAGGAAGTTGAGCACCATCTGGTAGGTCACGTCCTTGGGATAGAGGGACACCCCCTCGGCGACGACGCCGTGGTCTCCGGCGAAAACGTAGACGGTCTTCTTTACGATCTTGGGGGGCACGCGGCCCTGGACCTTCGCGAGCTTCACGCAGTATTCCTCGAGCTTGCCGAGGCTCCCTTTCGGTTTCGTAAGGCCGTCCAGATGGGCGATCATCGCTGCCGCGATATCCATTCCGTTGTCGGTCATAGTTGCTTCCTTCCGTTGATTACATCGAGTCCCCAGAGCGCGCGGATGCTAGCCTCCGCTTCGTCCCAGGTAAAAACTTCAAGGTCCACCGTTCCCGCGAAGGTACGCAGGAACGGAGCCATTTCGGCCAGCCAGGCCTCGTCGCCGCGGAGCGCGCGGTGGTCGGCGAGCTTGCCGTCCGCCGCGGCCGCCGCCTCGTCCACGGCGTGGAGGTGGATTTCCCCGATGCGGTTCCCCCAAAGAGAAGCGGCCTCCGCGGGGCTTTCGCCCTCGAGGAGCCGATGCCCCGTGTCCAAACATATACCGGCTGCAGGAACGAGGGGAAGGGCCGCTTCCAGGCGCCCTTTCCGGGTATTCTCCACCAAGAATCGATGGGGGCCGCTCGAGCGCGAGGGCGGATCGTATCGGTCGATCCAGGCATTCAAAAGTTCAGCGAAGGCTCCGGCCTCGCCCGCGGGCCAAGGGTGGACGACGAAGGATTCGGCGAGGGGAGAGAGCCGGGCCACGAGCTCCTCGTGCTCGCCGCCGATCCGGTCGGGGAGGTGGGCGGTGAACGTGAACCGGTCCCGATGCGCGAGGAGATCATCCCATTCCCTATCCAAGAGGGAGGCGACCTCGTCGTCGTAGAGGAAGAAGAGGAGTTCAACGGTCGATATCGCCGGCTTGGAGGCGAGGAACCGCAAATTCTCCGCGTACGTGCCGGGGATGACCCAGGAAGGTACCGCTACGCGCATGGAATCATTTCACGCGGAGCGGGAGCCCGGCCACCATGAGCTCGACGCGGTCCGCCGCCGCCGCCACGCGCACGTTCGCCTCCGCGAGGAGCCGGTTGTACCGCCGCGTGGCCTCGTCGAAGGGGATGTTGCCGAGCCCCGTCTCGTTCGTGACGACCACGCAGTCCGGCGGGAGATGGGCGATGAAATCGCCGAGGATCGATTCGAAGTCGGCCTCGCGGCCGTAGTGCATGAGGTTGTTGATCCAGAGGGGGAGGCAGTCCACGACCGCGGCCGCTCCGGCGTTCCGTATGGCGGAGCCGAGCTCGATGGGTTCTTCGATGGTCCGGAACGCGACGTCGGCGAAGGTTTCCTTCCGTTCCCGCCGGTGGCGCTCCACGCGATCGCGTAACTCATCGTCGAATAGTTCCGCCGTGGCGACGAAGGCGACGTTCCCTAAGAATTCGCTTCGGACGATTTCCAGCGCCCTCCGGCTCTTGCCGGATTTGACGCCGCCCGTGACGAGGGTCCGCACGGTATCAGGCGTTCTTGTCGCTGCAGGACGCGATGATCCGCATGCGGGCCAGGGTTTCTTCGGAGAGGACATGCTCCATGCGGCAGGCGTCCTTTTCGGCTATCTCCGCCTCCACGCCGACTACGTCTCGGAGGAAAGAGGTGAGGAATTCGTGCCGGCTGCGGATCTCGGCGGCCCGCGCCGCCCCCATCGCGGTAAGCGCGACGCCGCGGTAGCGCTCGTGCTCCAGGTAGCCGCGCTCTTCCAAGGTTCGGATCGCGGTGAGCGCCGAGGGTTTGGAGACGCCGAGGCGGGAAGCGATGTCGGTCACCCGTACGCTTCCGTCTCCTTCCTCAGCGAGGAAACCGACCATCTCCAAATAATCTTCCAGCGACTGCGTCATATCCGGTCAATTAACAACGATTCTCATCGAACTGTCAACTCACGCTCCTGCCGCCGTTCACAGGAGGCTCACGGGATCGACGTCGGCTTCCAGGTAGGTGTTCGGTTCTTTTTCGGCCTCGTACCGGAGGAGGGCGCGTCGCGCCGCTGAATGGAGGGGCGCCATGGCCGGGCCGCGGAGGATGACCTGCATGCGCGCGTTGCCGGCTATTACGCCGATGGGGCATTCGGCGGGGCCGAGGATATCCGCTCCCGCCGGCATGAGCCGCTCGGCTTCGGCGGCGATCCTCCGGATCGCGCGATCCGCCCGGGTGGCCTCCTTAGACCGCGCGACGAAGCGGATAAGTCGCGTATAGGGAGGAAAACCGAGGGCGGATCGCTGGGCGAGCTCCGCCCGGTAGAAGCCTTCGACGTCGAGGGCGCAGGCGTAGGCGATCGCGCCGTCGTGGGGCCGGAAGGTCTGGACGATGACGCGGCCGTCGGGGAAATAGCGGCCTGCCCTTCCGGCGACCTGGACGATGAGGGAGAAGGTCCGCTCCGCGGCGCGGAAATCGGGCAGGAGGAGCCCCGTATCCGCCAGCACGACGCCCACGAGCCGCACGCCGGGAAAGTTGAGGCCCTTGGCCACCATCTGCGTGCCGAGGAGGACGTCGATGCCGCCCGCGCGGAACACGTCCAGGGTTTCCCTGAGGCTGCCCTTTTTGGCGACCGCGTCCGCGTCCGCCCGCCTAACGCGGAGCTCGGGGAAGGTCCTTCTGACCTCCTCTTCGATCATCTCCGTGCCGAACCCGGCGAACCCCGCTTCCAGGGAGCCGCATTCGGGGCAGGCGGAAGG
>JAEWSV010000455.1 GCA_023398155.1 Spirochaetota bacterium | reverse complement strand
GCTTCCGCCTGATCGGAAAGGTCGCACCAGAGCTCGAAGAGGCCGGGCTTCTCGCCTTCGCTCCGGATCGTGAGGAGCTTGAGGAGGGCGAACACGGTATCGATGGGATCGCGCACCGCCGATGGATGGGTGATGTTGCCGCCCGCGGCTCCTTCGCCGAGGATGCGCACGGTGTGTCCCTGCGCCCGCAGGCGCCTGGCGAGGCCGACCACGTTCGCTTCTCCGACTTCGGCCCGGAAAACCGCGGCATCGAAGTAGGATGCGATGCGGTCCACGCGCATGGAGGTTGGGTCGTTGACGGCGACCGCGACCTTGTCGAGCGCGTTGCCCTTGAGATCGTAGCGGAGGGCGCCGGTCCACACGAGGTGGGCGAGCTCGGCGACGCAGCAGAGCGCGAAGACTTCCTGGGCCTCCAAGCTCCGCGCGGAGCGCGTCGCTTCGTCCCAGACGACCACGTTACCGCGGTCTCCGTCGCAATCGGGTACGTAGCCGAGGACGTAGCTTCCGTCCGTCGCATGGAGTTCTTCAAGCCGGAGTCGACAGGGTTCGAGCGATTCGCCCTCGGGCACGATTCGGTGCGCGATCCCGCGCGGCGACGCGTTCATGAGGTCGACCTTTATGCCGACCGAGGCGAGTAAGTCCGCGTCAAGGGCGAGCGTGCGCGCCGAACCGTTGAAGTCGATGACCACCCCGACCGGCCGCTCGGCTACTCCGGCCGCGATGCGGTCAAGAACTTCATCCTGGGCTTTCATTTCGCCCGTACCGGTCACGACTTCCCGCGTGAACAGGAGGTAGGCCGAGTAGGCGGCCCGTTTCGCTTGGGTGCAGCCTGAGTAGACGCGGGCGAGGGCCTGGACGTCGGCTTCCTTCACGAGGGCTGCGGCCCGCGCGACGCGGTTTCCGCCCTCCATGCGGGCCTGGAAGGCCGCTATGAGCCGTTTCGCGGCATCTCCGTCCAGGACCCCACCGTCGACGAGGCCGAATTTGATGCCGTTGTGGCCGATGGGGTTGTGGCTCGCCGAAACGTAGGCGAAGCCGTGGGCGCGCTCATCTTCGCCCGACGCGGGATTGTCCGCCGCGCCCTCCCGGGGTGAGCCCGCTGCGGCGGTGCTCGCCCCGCCCGCGGTCCGCGCGTAGGCCATGATCTCCGGAGCGGCGGCGATGAAGAGATGGCGGACGCGGCAGCCTTCCGCGAGGAACGCGCGGGCCATGACGTCGGCAACGGCGCTTCCCGTCGGCCGACTGTCCATGCCGAGTATCACGAGAGGATCGCTCCGCCTCGTCTCCGCCTTGAGGTAATCCGCGAAAACCGCGGCTGCAGTCGCGGCCACGACCGTGCGCGCGTCGCCGATGTCGGCTTCCCTGCTTTCCTCATCGCCGTCCGCGGCGAAAACGGTTCGCCAGCCCGACGCGGAGAGGATGAGCCTCCCCAGAACCGCATCGAGTTCCCGCTCCGTCTTCTGAAGATCGGCGCCGTCCAAGGGAATCCGGTCGGGATCGCCGATCGCGAAGCCGGTGGCCGGGTGACGAATGATAGCCATCCTGTGTAACTCCTGTCGGAATATGCGCCGCGCTATCGCGTTGCGGGAAGCCACTGTACCGCGAAACGGGAAGGCGTTGCTAGGCCCGTCATCGACCCGAATCCGAGACCCTCTTGTGGGAATCCTCATAGTTTAATATTGTGGTAATGTATGGACACTACTTCGCTCAAGCCGCTTCCCCTCCCTCCTGCGGGATCCACCGTCGTGGTCGCCATGTCGGGGGGCGTCGATTCCTCCCTCGTCGCCGTTCTCATGGCCGGCCTCGGCTGTAAAGTCGTCGGGGTCACGATGAGCATCTATTCTGACGCAGTCTCCTTACCTGACCTTGAAGGGGAAGGCTGTTATGGCCCCGGCGAAGAAGTGAACGAGGACGCCTGTCGCCGTATCTGCGATTCCATCGGCGCGGAATACCGTGTCGTCGACCTCTCCGAAGCCTACGCCCGCGACGTCCTCGATTATTTCAAGGCGGAATACCGTTCAGGACGCACGCCCAATCCTTGCCTCCGGTGCAACCCCCTCATCAAATTCGGCCTCCTTCCCAAGGCGCTCCGGGACCAGGGGCTCCGGTTCGATTATTTCGCTACGGGCCACTACGCGCGCCTCTACGCGCCGGACGGCGATCCCTCGCTGGGTGTCTACCTTTCGCCCGCGCGGGATCCCGGTAAGGATCAGAGCTATTTCCTCCAGCGGGTGGACAAGGAAATCCTCTCCATCACGCGGTTCCCCCTCGGGGATATGACCAAGGCGGAAGTCCGCGTCTTGGCGCGGGAAAAAGGCCTGGAGACGGCGGACAAGAAGGATAGCCAGGATTTCATACCTACGAGCGACTACGGCCCCATCTTCGCCGACAAGCCGAGCGAACCGGGTACGATCGTGGACGAGAGCGGTCGGGAGGTCGGCACCCATCAGGGGATCATCCGCTACACGATCGGGCAGCGCCGGGGCATCGGCGTGAACCTAGGCGGAGAGCCGGTCTACGTGGTTTCCCTGGACGCGCCGCGTAACCGTATCGTGGTCGGGCCCGAACGTTCGCTCTATTCCCGCTCCCTGGAGGCTTCGGACGCGGTCTGGGCGACCGGCTACGGTACGGAACCCATCCGCGCCTACGTCAAGATCCGCCTGGCCTCGCCTCCCGCGCTCGCCCTCGTGACGCCGCTCGAAGGCGGCAAGGTGCGCGTCGATTTCGATGAGCCGCAGCGGGCCGTGGCGCCGGGCCAATCCGCCGGCTTCTACGTCGCGGCTGACCTCGGCGACCAGGCGCCAGCCCGGACCGCCGACCGGCCGGCCGCAGAAGGCGCCGCTGATCCGCGCGGCAGGGCGGCCGCAGGAGCTGCCGGGCATCCGCGGGGTAGGGCGGCCGCGGGCCGCATCTTGGCCGGGACCATCCTCGTCGGCGGCGCCGTCATCGAGCGTTCCTCCTCGCGCGTCACCGCCACGGCATAGTCGTTCCTCACCTTTTCGGGTATATTTTATTGAGTAGGGAGGATTCGATGTCGTCTCGACGCATCTACTTGGATTACAACGCCACTACGCCCTTGCGCGAAGAGGTGAAAGCGGCGCTCATCGCCGACCTGGAAGTGTACGGCAACGCCTCCAGCATGCACGAGGAAGGACGCTCAGCCGGCAATCGCGTGGAAGCCGCGCGAGAAGCCGTGGCATCCCTCATCGGCGCGCCGAGCGACGCCATCGTCTTCACCTCGGGTGGGTCCGAATCCAACAATACGGTCTTTCAGACCATGCTCCTCCGCGCCGAAGGGAGGGAGCGGAACGAGATCATCACCACGGCCATCGAACATCCCTGCGTGATGAACTCCGCCGAATTCCTCCGCTCCCGCGGCCTCAAGGTTACCTTCCTTCCGGTGGACGGCAACGGCAAGGTCCACCTGGACGAGCTCTCGGCGGCACTGAGCGAGAAGACGCTCCTCGTCTCGATCATGCTCGCGAACAACGAGATCGGCACCATCCAAGACATCCCGGCCATTTCCCGCTTGGCGAAAGCCGCGGGCGCCTGGATGCATACCGACGCGGTCCAGGCCGCAGGAAAGATACCGGTGAACGTGGACGCGCTCGGGGTGGACTACCTCACGATGTCCTGCCACAAGATCTACGGTCCGAAGGGCGTCGGCGCGCTATACGTCCGGAAGGGCGCGCCCCTCGAGCCGCTCATCCGGGGCGGACACCAGGAAAAAGGCTTCCGCGCCGGCACCTACAACAACGGCGGTATC
>JAEWSV010000436.1 GCA_023398155.1 Spirochaetota bacterium | reverse complement strand
GTACACGTCCTTGAAGGGCCCTTCGCCGGTGAGGCGGGGCACGAACCAAGTGGTGGGCCAGGTGGGATCGGTGCGAAGGTCGAGCTTGTCGTGCACGTGGTCGGGCAAGGTGGCGGTCACGCCCTCGGCGATCTGGAGCACGGGGCCGAGGCCCTTCACCAGGTTGAGGCGGGTCATGGTGACCTCCATGCCGCCCTCGGTGAGGAAGTCGGAGGAATAGCCGCCGCCGCGGAAGTAGCCGAGGCTCGCGTAGCGCCAGCTCGTGGCGTCCAGGCAGGCGCCCGCTTCCTGCGGGGTGATCTCCCAGTAGGGCTTCATCGCGGGCTTGCCGTTCTTCCGCTGCTTTCCGGTGCCGTCCATGCAGGTGGCGCCGGAGTTGATGAGGTGGATGAAGCCGCCCGCGGCGACGCCGTCGGGCTTCCAGCCGGTGACGCGCTTCACGGCCTCGGGGCTCCAGTAGGTGCGCACGTCGGAGAAGATCTGAGAGGTGCCGGTGAGGAGGTAACCGAAGAGCATGGACACGCCATTGAGGGCGTCGTTCTCGGTTGCCCCGACGTAGGGCTGCCGGATGCCGGTCCAGTCGAAGGACGAGTTCAGGATGGTCTCCATGAAGTCGCCGTTCGGGAAGTGGTCGGTCCACGCGCGCTGGCCCTGGAAGCCGGCCAGGATGGCGTTGTGGCCGAGGGATTCTTCCACGAGGCCTTTCCGCTTGAGGTCGGGATTTCCGACCATGAGGTCGCGGACGATCATGGCCATCTTCACGCTCGTCTCCCAGGCCTTGTCCTTTTTGACGCGGGTGTGCTGGATTTTAGGGTCGTTGACGTCCGGCCCTTCCTTGCAGTTGGCCTTCACCCACGCGAGGGCCCGCTTGTACTCGGCGTCGCTGTAGATCTTCTCTTCGAAGCGGCGGACGAGTTCGCTCATGTCGACGTACTCGTTCCGCATCCCCAGGTAGTCCTGGAAGAAGTCAGCGTCCACGATGGAGCCCGCGATTCCCATGGAAACCGAGCCCACGGAGAGGTAGCTCTTACCCTTCATCCAGGCCGCTGCGAGAGCGGCGCGGGCGAAGCGGAGGATCTTCTCCGATACGTCGGCGGGAATCTTGTCGGTGTCGGAGAGGTCCTGTACGTCCCTGCCGTAGATGCCGAAGGCGGGAAGCCCCTTCTGGCTATGCGCGGCGAGGACCGCGGCCAGGTACACGGCGCCGGGGCGGTCGGTGCCGTTGAAGCCCCAGACGGCTTTGACGGTCAGGGGATCCATGTCCATGGTCTCCGACCCGTAGCACCAGCAGGGGGTGACCGTGAGCGTCACCGCGACGTTCTCCCGGGAAAACTTGTCGGCGCAAGCGGCGGCTTCGGCCACGCCGCCGATGGTGGAGTCGGCGATGACGCACTCGATGGGCATGCCGTTCGGGTGCTTCAGGTTTTCGCTGATGAGACGGGCCGCGGCTTTGGCCATGTTCATCGTGACGTCCTCAAGCGACTCGCGGACGCCGCGGCGGCGGCCGTCGATGGTCGGCCGGATGCCGATCTTGGGGAGCGCGCCCCGATAGCGATTGACCGGGGGCTGGACTGCGAGGTTCGAAATATCTGCCATCTTGGTTCCCTCCATTGGAAACGTAGGTGAAACGTGCGCGGAAAGACTGCAAAGGATCGCAGCTTGAAGAAGTCCCATGGGTTACTCCTTTCGGCGCGACGGAAACTCCGTAGCGTCGGCGCTTTAGTGACGGATCAATTTCGTATCGAGCCTGACGATGCGCGGGCCCGTCGGTCTCATGCCGGCCGCATCCTCCCGCGGTCCGCCCTCGACGCCGGACGCGCCGCCGTTGATCCGTTCCAGCAGGAGACGGGCGGCGGCGGCGCCGAGGCCGGCGGCGTCCTGGGCCGCCGTATAGCGGCAAGAAGGCAGGAAGGGCGAATACGGAGTCTCGTCGAAGCCGGCGACCGCGAGGCCGGCCGCCGCGTCGTCCCCGCGCTGCCGGAGCTCGAGCAATCGGCGCTGGACGCCGAGGTGGACGAGGAGATTCACGGCGAAGAGGGCGTCCGGGAGGCCGCCGGACGCGAGGATCTCGTCCATGCGCCGGTACCCGTCCTCTATGCCCATGCCGCCGAGGCGCACGGATGCGGAGTCCGCGCTGAGCGAGGACTCGGCGAGGGCGCGGGCGAAGCCGGAAAGGCGCTCGCGCGCGGTGGAGATGGTCACGTCCCCGCCGACGAAGGCTATACGCCTGAAACCGTCGGCGAGAAGAGCGCGGGTCAGGGCGTACGCGCCGCCCTCGTTGTCGGAGAGCACCGCGTCGAGACGCGCGCCCTCCACGAGCCGGTCCACGAGCACCACCGGGGTCCCGCGGTCGGCGAGTTCTTGGAGGTGGTCGCCGCGGGCGCCCGCGGGGATGACCACGATGCCGTCGACGAGCCGTTCGGTGAGGAGGGCGAGGCGCTTAACCTCGGTTTCCTGCGAGTTCGCGGAGCTCGCGATGAGGAGCATGTAGCCCGCTCCGTCCAATTCCTTCTCCATACCTTCGGCGAGTTCCATGAAGAAGTCGTTCGCGAGCTCGGGGGCCAGGATAGCGATGGTACGCGTGGATCGGGTCTTGAGGCTCCGCGCGATGTGGTTCGCCGTGTACGAGAGGCGTTCGGCGGCAGCCCGTACCCGCTCGCGGGTCTCGCGAGAAACCCGGTCGGAGAGCACGGGGTCCAGGGCCCGCGAGACGGTCGCCGTGGAGACGCCGGCGAGCTCAGCCACGTCGCGGACGGTCGCGGCCCGCCGGCTCACGCGCCGCCTCCAAAAGAGGCGCCGCCTCCAAAGGCGGCGCCGCCTCCCGCGACGGCGGCGAGGACGACGAAGGCCGCGATGGAAACGAGCGTGTGGAGCGAAAGGACAGCGCTCACGTACGCGCCGTCATCGGCCCCGCTGCGGAAAACCGGAATCACGAAAGGCGGCGGTAACGCGAAGAGGGCGAGCGTCGCGATCGATTGTATTCGCCCGTAGCCGAGCGCCGGGATGAGGAGGAACGCGACGGCCGAACCGAGGAGGAGGGAAGCGGCCAGGCGGCCGGCGACCGCCGCGGCGGCCTTTCCCGCGCCGCGGCCGCGGAAGTCCTTTAGGCCCCACCCCACCACGAGGCAAACGAGCGGCGTGGTGAGGGATCCTACGGTACGGACGAGGGGGGCAAGGAGACCGCCTTCTCCCCAGGGAGCCGATCGGGCTCCGGGGAAGAGGACCGCTGATAGGAGCCCCGCGGCTATGGCGATCAAGGCGGGGGACGTCGCCATTCGGCGAAGGAGGACGGCCGGCTCCGCCTTGCCGTTCGCGGCGAGGAGCTGGGCCATGAGCGCGGTGAAGACGAAGACCACCTGCCCGAGGTCCGCCGTGGCGAAGGCGCTCAAATGCCGCTCGCCGAAGAGGGAAGAGAAGAGCGCGTACCCGAGCATGCCCGCCTCGAAGCCCTGGAAGAGGAAGACGGTGGACGGCCGCGGCAGCCGCGCGAGCGTGGCGTAGGCGACGCCGACGACGCCGAGGGCCGCGCAGGAGAGGAAAATCGCGGCCGCGAGGATAACGAGCGAAGCGTCCACCCGTACGCGGGCGAAAGCGCCGAAGAGTACCGCGGGAAGGGCCACCGACGAGATGAGCTTCTTGAGGCCATCAACCGCCCCTTCCCCCAGGAAACCCGTCGCGCCGGAAACGGCGCCGAGGGCGACCAGGGCGAAAACGGGAAGCAGCTCGGCGAAGATCGATGCCGTCGGTGACATTCCGCGCGCTCCTGTAATCGATTACAGCTTATTTCGATACAGGGATGACACCCTTCTTCAGGATGATATTCCCGTATTTCACGGTCTCGCCCGTCATGACCACGGCGTAGGCCTTCTTGGCGCGCTCATAAAAAGCGAAGCGCTCCACCCGCTCCACGGGCGGCGTACCGGGCCAGCGCGCGTCAATCGGCATGCGATAAGCCTTCTCCACTTCCATGTCCAGGGTGTCGCCCGGAACTGGCTGCATCATCGCGACCGGCGCCTTTACGTAGGAATCGAGGTTCATGAGGGCCAGGATGCCGTCCAGGAGGGCCGGAATCCGGATTCCGTCGGCCCTGATGACGCGGGAGTTGAAAGAATCGCCGGGGAAAAAAGCATCCGCCAGGACGATCTCGTCGCCGTGTCCCATTCGGAACAGGGCGTCCAGGAGTTCGGGGGAGATGACGGGAGAAATGCCGATGAGCATGGGAACCTCCGTTGGGTCCCATCATCAGCCCGCATGTCTGAATTGTCAAGGGAAAAAATGTAATCGATTACAAATGAGTCATCCGGATTCCGCGGAAGAGGACTTTCGCGCAAATGACGCAAAGAACTCCAAGATTAAGTATGGAGAAGATCTCGCGCAAAGGCGCGAAACCATTCGCTGGTGGCCCAGAGCCCTATGCGCGAAACCATACGGAGTCGGCGTCCTTGCGCGAAACTGGATGAGGACGGAGGGACGGCGCGGAATAAGGCGGAGGCAGGCGCGCCTCAGCGGCGGCGGACGAGGTACGCGGCGGCCTTCTCCAAATATTCGGTTCCGGCGGGTAAGGCGGGGAAGAGGGCGTCCAGCGTTCCTTCAAGGAGGGATCGCGTCCGTCCCGAACAGATACGGCGGACCAGGAGGGCGTAATAGTACGGGCAGTGGTCCTGCCGGCCTTTCCGCACGATGTCGCCGATCGCGGCCTTGAGCGCGCCAGCCGTGCCGAGCGATCCCTTACCCGCTAAACCGAGGGCCGCGTCCACGCGCGCCTCCACCTCCACCCGCTTGGCCTCGATGCTCTGGGCGAACTCGGCGTAGGCGTATACCCGAAGCCGCTCCACGCCGAGGATGGACGCCGCGCACTCCAGGTGCTTGAGGAGGACCCGCCGATCGTAGCGCATGGAGTCGGGGAAGACGGCCTCAGGCAGATGGCGATC
>JAEWSV010000356.1 GCA_023398155.1 Spirochaetota bacterium | reverse complement strand
CGGGTTCGTGCCCGCGAGGAGCTCGACCAGGGCGCTGTACTCTTTCAGCGCCTTTCCCCGGTTAAAGCCCGCTTCCAGGTGTACGGAGACCCGAACCTTCTTGTCCGGCGCGATCATGCATTCGCTGCGGAGGCCCCGCACGGCGCGCACGAGTTCCTGCAGGGAGGCGAAGTCCGCTTCGATCTCCGGATTCTTGCGTTCATCGGACGGTTCCGGATAGGGAGCCGTGACGAGTATCCCCACCGCGTTGGGAAGCTTGCCGTAGATCTCCTCGGTCACGAAGGGCAGGAGCGGATGGACGAGCCTGAGGGCTTCTTCCAACACCGAAAGCAGCACGGTGGTCGCCCGGTTCTTCTCAGCGTCGTTTCCGCCGCGGAACGATATCTTCGTCGCTTCTACGTACCAGTCGCAGAAATCGTTCCAGAAGAATTCGTAGGCCGTCTGAGCCGCATCGTTGAAGCGGTAGGTCGCGAGGGCGTCGCCGATGACTCGCGTAGCCGAATCCAAACGAGCGTAGATCCATCGATCCACGGGAATGAGCTCGGGATCCGCGACGAGTTCGCGGCCCTCAAGGTTCATGAGGATGTAGCGGCTCGCGTTCCAGATCTTGTTCGCGAACTTGGACCCGAGTTTGAAGGACTCCTTGTCCATGAGGATGTCCTGGCCCTGGGCGCACATGAAAGCCAAGGTGAACTTGAGCGCGTCGGCGCCGTACTCGTCTACGATCTCCAGGGGATCGAGGCCGTTCCCGAGGCTCTTGGACATCTTCCGCCCCTGCTTGTCGCGCACGAGGCCGTGGATGTAGATATCGCGGAACGGAGCGCGGCCGGTGAATTCGAGCCCCGCCATGATCATACGGGAAACCCAGAAGAAGATGATGTCGTAGGCGGTGACGAGGGTGGAGGTCGGATAGAATTTGCGGAGGTCGGCCGTCTCTTTCGGCCAGCCGAGGGTGCTGAAGGGCCAGAGCCAGCTGGAGAACCAGGTATCCAGGACGTCGCTGTCCTGCGTAAGCTCCGTGGACTTACAGTAAGGACATTCCAGAGGTTCCTCGGTCGCGACCACGGTCTTGCCGCAATGCGCGCAGTACCAGGCCGGGATGCGGTGACCCCACCAAAGCTGACGGCTCACGCACCAATCGCGGATGTTCGTGAGCCAGTGCTCGTAGGTGTTCTCCCACTTCTTCGGGTAGAAGACGATGTCGCCGTCGCGCCAGGCCTTGAGAGCCTTCTCGGCGAGGGGTTTCATGCGCACGAACCACTGTTCGGAAAGATAGGGTTCGATGACGGTATGGCAGCGGTAACAGTGGCCGACCGCGTGGGTGATCTTCTCCTCGCGGACGAAGAGGCCGGCGGCGACGAGGTCGGCCACGACCGCTTCGCGGGCGGCCTTCACCGTCATGCCGCGGTATTTTTCCGGCACCGCGTCGTTGAGCTTGCCGTCGGGAGTGAGCACGTTGAGGACCGGCAGGTCGTGCCGCTTGGCCACTTCCCAGTCGTTCGGATCGTGGGCCGGCGTGATCTTCACGACGCCGGTGCCGAATGCCCGATCCACGTAGGTGTCGGCGACCACCGGGATCTTACGCCCGGTGAGAGGCAGGACAACCGACTTTCCGATGAGGGCCGCATAGCGCTCATCCTCAGGGTGGACGGCAACAGCCGTATCCCCGAGGAGGGTCTCCGGCCTCGTCGTCGCCAGCTCGACATACCCCTCGCCTTCGGCGTACGGATAGCGGATATGGTACATCGCGCCCGCGGTGTCCTCGTGCTCGACTTCGTCGTCGGAGAGCGCGGTGCCGCAAGACGGGCACCAGTTCACGAGATAGTTGCCCTTATAGAGGAGATTGCGCTCATAGAGGGTGACGAAGACCTCGCGGACCGCACGGGACAGGCCCTCGTCCATGGTGAAGCGTTCCCGCGTCCAATCCACGCTGGCGCCGATCTTGCGGAGCTGGCGCGAAATGATTTCGTGGTGCTCCTTCTTGACCTTCCAGGTCTCCTCTATGAACTTCTCACGGCCCAGGTCGTGCCGGCTTTTACCTTCTTTCTTGAGGCGGCGTTCCACGACGTTCTGCGTCGCGATGCCCGCGTGATCGGTGCCCGGCACCCAGAGAGTGCTCTCGCCTTTCATGCGATGGTAACGGACGATGATGTCCTGGAGGGAGTTGTTGAGGCCGTGGCCCATGTGGAGGACGCCCGTTACGTTGGGCGGCGGGATTACGACGACGAAGGGCTTCTTCCCCTTCGCGCCTACGGAAGGCTGAAAAGCCCCCCGCTCCTGCCACATCGCGTACACGCGATCCTCAAAACCCTTCGGGTCGTAGGCTTTGTCGAGCTCCACGGCTTTCATGCTGAACTCCTTCCGGCGGTGCAAGAAAATACTGGAGGGAATACTAGCTGATCGTCGATTTCTGTTCAATGCGGGAGAGGGAAAGGATGCGGGCCTCCACGGCGTCGATGACGTCGTCCGGCGTGGACGCTCCGGCGGTGAGGCCGACGACCGCATAGTCCGCTAGCTCGGCGCTGAGCTCGTCCGGGCTTTCCACGTGCCAGGCAGGTTTTCCGCGTTCCACCGCCGCCGAATAGAGCCTCCTCGTATTGGCCGAAGATCGGCCGCCGACGACGACTACCGCATCGGTCTGCTCGCAAAGCTCGTCGAGGGACTTCTGCCGATCGACGGTCGCGGGACATATTGAATCGATTATTTCCAAGGTCGGGAAATGACGCTCGATTTCCCTGGCGATGGCGGCGTATTCCTCGGCGGTGAGCGTCGTCTGGCCGATCAGGGCCGTCCTCGCCTCGCCGTCTATCGCCGCGAGCCGTTCGGCCGCTGTGCGCGCCTCGTCGCTGGTCGCGACCACGACGCAGTCCGCGGCGTAGGCAGCCACGCCCACCACCTCGCCGTGCTCGCGTTCGCCCGCGAGGAACACGGTATACCCCTGTTCGGAGAAAGAGGCCGCGCGGCGTTGGCTGAGCCGTACGCGAGGGCACGTCGCATCCACGACGCGGGCCCCGCGCTCCGCGAGCGTCGCCACGAGGCTCGGCGGCACGCCGTGCGCGCGGATCACCACGGTCGAGCCGTCCAGGCGCGCCGGCAAGTTACGTTCGTCCAGCACGCCGACGCCGAGGCTACGCAATGAATCGAGCGCCTGGGGATTGTGGATGAGAGGCCCCATCGTGAAGACGCCGCCCGAGCTTCCCGCGCGCGCTTCGGCCACCGCCGTTTCCACCGCTCGCCGGACGCCCATGCAGTATCCGTAAACCCGCGCCCTGATTACCTTCGCCGCCATACCGCCTCGCTTCCGCTACCGTGTTGTACGGGAAATCGCGAGAAAAGAAAAGGCCCGACCGAACGGCCGGGCCTCATTTCCTTAACGGAACACAGCTACGCTTTCTGCGGAGCCGCGGCGGGCGCCTTGGGGGCCTTAGCCGCGCGCTTCTTCGCCATGACGTCCCAGCCGTAAACGAAGGCGGACGCGATGTAGATGGTGGAATACACGCCCGACGTCATGCCCACGATGAGCACGAGGGCGAAGTCCTTCATGCTTCCGATGGTAAAGAGGAACAGGGAGCCGACGGCGAGCATGGTGGAGAACGACGTGATGACCGTCCGACCCAAAGTTTCCGTGATGGCTCGGTTCATATTCTGGCGGAACGAATCCTCAGGATACAGCCGTACGCTCTCGCGGATACGGTCGAAGATGACGATCGTATCGTTGATGGAGTAACCCAGGATGGTCAGGATCGCCGCGATGGTGTTGGTATTGAACTCCATCCTCGTCCAAGCGATGAAAGCGACCATGATGAGCGCGTCGTGGGCGATGGCGAGCACCGCGCCGAGGGCGTACTGCAGTTTGAACCGGATTGCCGAGTACACGAGGATGAGGAGGAGCGTCAGGGCGACGAGCATACCGGCCTGGTCGGTAAGGTTCTTGGAGAAGCGCGAACCGACGTAGTTGGAACTGCTCACCGCGACTTCGCCTTCCCCGAAGGCTTGAGCGAGCGCCGCCGAGAGTTTCTCCGTCGCCACCTTCGCGAAGCCTTCGGTGTTGCCCTGGTCCTCGACGCGCAGCATGAACCGGCGGTCCTCAGGCTTGCCGAGGCTTTGGACGGTCACGGACCCTACGCTCTCTATGGCGGAGCGGACATCGGCGATGGACACCGGCTTAGATCCGGGAGCCAGGAAATGGAGCGCGTAGGGAACTGAGCTGAGCTGGGGATTCTCCTGGGCGCTCTCCACGAGCCAAGAGGTCGAGGCGGCCTGGTCGCCTACGGCGCTCGCCGAGAGCCCCGGCACCGAACCTAGCGCCTGGACCAAGGAGCCGATCGTTTGGTGATCGGTGAACGCGAAAGAGTGCGTCGCCTTCTCGACGTCGGAGCCGGAGATGACGATGTCGAGCCTCGTCTTTTCGAGGGACACCGAGGCGACGCCGCCGCCCGAATAGGTCATCTTCAAGGCGGTCGGCGCGAGCTGGATATCCTGCATCAGGCCGGCCTGGAAGTCCACGCCGAGGTTAAACCCGTTCAGGAAGTAGCCGACGAGCCCGCCGATGATCAAGAGACAGGAGATGATCGCGGCGGGAACGTACGCCTTGTGGAAGTTGATGATGCGCTTCATTTACTTGATCCTCCAGCTGATGGAGACCTTCTTGCTGCCCATGACGTCGGTACCGAAGTCGAACATCAGGCGGGAGACGAAAAGGGCGGTGAAGACCGACGAGATGACGCCGATCGCGAGGCTGACCGCGAAGCCCTGGATGGGGCCCGAGCCGAGCTGCGAAAGGAACATCGCGGCGATGAAGGTCGTGATGTTGGAGTCCATGATCGCCCAGAAGGCCTTGTCGAAACCGGCCTCGATGCAGGATTTCCGGCTCTTCCCGAGCGCCATTTCCTCTTTGATGCGCTCGAAGACGATAACGTTGGCGTCGACGGCCATACCGATGGTGAGGATGAAACCCGCGATGCTCGGCAGGGTCAGGGTCAGGT
>JAEWSV010000358.1 GCA_023398155.1 Spirochaetota bacterium | reverse complement strand
CTGCTTTTTTGAGAGAATCTTATTCACCGGATGTATCCTTCCGGGAGCCACGCCCCCGCATTGGGTTAGTAGTAATAGCGGACGCGCCGCCGCCGCCGGGGAACCCATCGCCGCACGCCGAGGAAGCCGTAGGCGAAGCCGCCGATGTGGGCGGCGTACGCCACCCCGTCGCCCCGCATGCCGCCGAGGTAGCCGAAGCCGTTGATCAGCTGGAACACGAACCAGAGGCCGATCACCACGATGGCGCTCACGGTCGTGGGTATGATGTTGAAGAGGAGCACCCGAACGCGGTTCCCGGGGAAGAGGAGAAGATAGGCGCCCATGACGCCGGATATGGCGCCCGAGGCGCCGAGCGTCGGCGTAAGCAGACCGTCGCCGAGCACCGCGCTCACTGCGACGTGGGCGGCGGCGCCGAGGAGGCCCGCGACGAGGTAGAACAGGAGGAAGCGGAAATGGCCGAGGCGGTCCTCCACGTTGTCGCCGAATATGGAGAGGAAGAGCATGTTGCCGCCGATGTGGGCGAGGCCGCCGTGCATGAACATCGAGATGAGGATGGTGAGGTAGACGGACACCGGCGTGGCGCAGAGCCCCGGCACGAGGTAACGCTCCCCCGTCCGCTCGTCGAGGACCGCGCGATCCTGAGTGACAAGGTCGCGGCCGGAGAGGATCTCCTGCGGGACCATCGAATAGGAATAGACGACCCGCTCGTCGGTGCCGAATCCCTGCAGAAAAACGAACACGGCGATGTTCGCGGCGATGAGGAGCCAGGTCACCACGGGGGTACGGAGGCGGTAGCTATTGTCGTCGCCAATGGGCAGCATGCGGTCTCCGACAGTTCAGGGTGGATGTGTCGCATTGTACGCGCACAACGGCAACTCGGCAAGCCGCGGTCGAAAGATCGGCAACGCATCGCCTACGGCCTTGGCGGGCTCCGGGCGGCATGGTAGAGTCCGGCCATGACCGACGCCGCCTGGAAGGCCTTCCGTTCCGTCCGCGATCGCTACCGCGCCTACGTCGAGGCCTTGGCCGGCTCCCTACCGCAGCTCCGCGCGGCCCAGCAGGCGCTCGTGGACGGCCGGGAAGGCGGCTCCTTCCCCGTTGAGACGCCGGTGGTCTACAACGGCGCCTTGGACGAGGTGGGCAAGGCCGACGAGATCAAGCTCATCCTCGTCGCGGATAATCCCGGGCGGCGCGAGCAGGCCGCGGAGAATCGCCGCTACCTCGTCGGGCCTTCCGGGAAACTCGCGGACGGGTTCTTCCGGTCCCATCCCGAACTCGGCGTGGATTTCCGCAGGAACGTCGTCATCCTCAACAAGACGCCCATCCACACGCCGCGGACCGCCGAGCTCGCCATCCTCGCCCGCGAGGGAGGAGACGCGATAGCGGCCGCAATCCGAGAGTCCCAGGCGGCCATGGCGGAGCTCATCCGCGACTTCCACTGCGCGCTCGCCGCGGACGGGGACGGCCCGCCGCTCTGGATCATCGGCTATTCGGAACTCGGCCGCGGGAAACTGTTCGAACCTTTCGCCGTCGCGCTCGAACGGGCCTACGGGATACGCGAGGCCGCGCGGCTCCGCCCCTCGATCCTCCTCTTCCGCCATTTTTCGATGAACCAGTTTTCGGTCGATATCCGCAAGCGCGCGATGGACGGCGAGAGCTCGACGGAGACCCTCAGCCGCGTGGGCACCGAATACCGAAACCGCATCCTCGGCTGGTAACGGCCAACGCGGCATCGGCCGTTTCTTGATTTTCATCCGCCGTTGCGCAAAACTTTCGGCATGTTCTGGGATCGCATCAAGATCTTCAGCCAGCTCCTCAGCCGATCCTGCCGTGATACGACCCGTTATTACCAACGATGGTATTTCAAGCAGACCGCCTGGGGGCCCCTCTCCGGGAAAGCGGCCCGAAAAGAGCGCGCCCTCGTCTTCCTGCCCGGCGTCTCGTATTCTCCGGCGGGGGATCATGCGTTCATCCAGACGCTCGACGGAGCCACGGGCTCGTCCCGGTATTTCGTCTTTCCGATAAGCGATTTTTCGTTCAAGGACGACCCGTTCGAGATCCGTATCCGAGACAACCGGTTCTCCCTATCGGGGATCAACCTTGACCTCGTCGACGAACGGGGGCACCTCGGGGCCACCATACGGTTCGGGCCGGTCGCGACGCCGCGTAAGTCGCCGTGGAAATCGGGGACGATGCCCCCCAAGGCCTTCGCCCCGTGCGCGGGCCCCCATTACGAGATCGTCAGTCTGGACCACGCCGCCGAAGGCTTCGCGTGGATCCAAGACCAAGCGGACATCGGGCCGCCCGATCCGATCATCTTCAACGGCGGCCGGGGCTACATCGCGCGGAGTTGGGGCAGCTCCATGCCAGAAGCCAGGATCTGGATCCAGGCGAACGACCTCGATACCTCCGGAGGCGTCGGCTCTATCTCATTGAACCTGGCCCGCATCACCGTTGGCCGCGCCTCGTTCAACGGCTTCATCTGCATACTCCTGATCGGTACGGAAGAATTCCTTTTCTCGAACCGCTCGGGAGCCCACCTGGACTTGCTGGAATACGAGGGCCCCACGATCCACATCCTGCTCAGCGACCGGGCCCACAAGCTGGAGGTACAAGTCCGCAGATCGAAGGAAGGAGCGCTCGCCGCCCAATCGGAAGGCGAGAGCGACCGCTATGTCCACGCCGGCGCGGACGCCCGAACCCGCGTCCTGCTCAAACGGCGGAACGGCGCGACGGACGAACTGATCTACGACTTCTCCGCCCTCGCCGGCGCGATGGAACTCTTCGGCGACCTCGAAGCGCTGAGGCCGTAAAAGGGGCGGGAAGGCCGCCCCGTTCTTCCGCCCTACTCTCCGCTCGCGGCATCCGCTAGGACGAACTTATCCATTTCACGGATGATTTGACCGAGGTGGGTTGTATTATCTTCGGTCAGGGACGAGATGGCGTCCATCTCGGAACGTATCCGTTCTGCCCGTTCCGATATGCCTTGGATCGCTCGCTCTATGGCGTCGGCGCTCTCGCGGAACTTGTTCACGGTGTCCAACATGCGGGAGTTGCCTTCCTTCATTTCCTCCGAGCCGACCCGGACCTCCGCGGTGATGTCGCGCATCATGGACAGGGAGGAGAGGATTTGTTGTCCTCCAGCTACCTGTTCCTCCATGGCGTTCTTCACCTCGCCGAAGGCCCTGCTGACCTCGTCGATCTCCTCCTGGATCTTGACGAAGGACGCCGAGGTATTGCCTGAGGCGGTGACGACGTTATCGATGGACTCCTGGATGGACCTGATGCTCAACCCGACATTCTTGGATTGTTGCGCCGACTGCTCGGCCAGCTTTCGGATCTCGTCGGCCACCACCGCGAAGCCCCTGCCGTGCGCGCCCGCATGGGCGGCCTCGATCGCGGCGTTCATGGCCAAGAGGTTCGTCTGGGCCGCGATGCCGGCTATGAGCGTGTTCGCCGCGATCAGGTTCACCGATTTTTGGTTGATTTCCGCGATCATGCCGCTGACCCGCCGGACATTCTCCAGTCCCGTATCCGAGGACTTCTCCAGATCGTCCACCTTGCCTTTCGCGCGGGCGTTCATTTCGGATATGGAGGCGATGTTGGCGATCACCTGTTCCATGGCCGCCGAAGATTCCTCGATGGTCGCGGCCTGGCTGCCTATCGAAGCGGTCAACATATCGATATTCCTGGTAAGTTCTTCGATGGTAGCCGAGGTCCGTACCGCGCTCTCCGCTTGGGAGTCTATGTCCCTTCTCGTATCTTCTATGCTGAGAACTATCTCTCCCACCGTCGCGGTCGTGGTGCCCGCGTTGACGTTCAGCCGGTTGCCCAGCTCCTCTATCTCGGCTATCTGGGCTTGTACGCCCCGGATCAGCTCGGTGAGCCCCGACCCGATCGTGGCGATGGAAGCGCTCAATTCCCCGAGCTCGTCATCCCGGAGCA
>JAEWSV010000326.1 GCA_023398155.1 Spirochaetota bacterium | reverse complement strand
CCCTTGCGCGCCGGAAGCGCGGCAAGCAGGTGCCCCGTGCGGGCGTCCCGAACGATGAGCGCTCCCTTGAAGGGAGCGCCCAAGGCCGCGACGAGCGCCGCGGCGAGAGCCGCGGCCAGAATGACCCGCATTCAGAAATATCCTACTTTACGCCCTTCTCCTTGTAGTACTTGAGGGCGCCGGGGTGGAAGTCCACGGAAACGCCGTCCACGGCGTCCTTGAGCGAAAGCTCCTTGCCCTTCGCGTGGGCGGAGGCGAGCTCGGCCTGCTTCTCGAACAGGGCCTTGGTGAGGGCGTAGACCACGCCTTCGGAAAGATCGTCGCGCACGATGAGGGTCGCCTTGACCGCGAGGGTGGAAGCCGCGGCGTCCATGCCCTTGTAGGTTCCCGCGGGGATGGAGACCTTCGTATAGAACTTGTATTTGTCGATGAGCTTCGCGGCCGTGGCGTCATCCACGGAGAGGATCTGCACGGGGGAAAGGGCGGAGATCTCCTGGATGGCGGCGTTCGGAACGCCGGCCGTCACGAAGAACGCGTCGAGCTGCTTGTCCTTGAGCGCGGAAGCGGATTCCTTGAACGAAAGGTGGGCGGCCTTCACGTCGTCGAAGGTGATGCCGTAGGCCTCCAGGATCTGCTTCGCGTTCGCCTCGACGCCTGAACCGGCGTCGCCGACGGAGACCCGCTTGCCCTTGAGGTCCGCGAGGGACTTGATGCCGGCGGCCGGGTCGGCCACGATCTGCACCACTTCAGGGTAGAGGGTCGCGATGGTGCGGAAACCTTCGACCTTCTCGCCGTTGAAGAGCTCGATGCCCTTCATAGCGTAATCCATGACGTCGTTCTGGACTATGGCGAGGTCCGCCTCGTCCTTACCCACCAGGCGGATATTTTCCTTGGAAGCGCCGGTCGCCTGGGCGGTGACGTTCATCTTCTCGATGGACGTGTTCCAGATCTGGGCCATGGCGCCGCCGAAGGGATAGTAGGTGCCGGACGTGCCGCCCGTCGCGAGAATCAGGTTGCCTCCCTGGACTTCGGCAGTCCCGTCGGCCTGGGCGGCCGCGAAGGATAGCGCGGGAACGAAGGCGATCGCTGCGATGAGAGCAAAAATCTTGAGGGTTTTACTCGATACAGACATAGTTCCTCCTTTGCTGATTACACGCATCTGCGCGGTGCGTCGCACGACGATACCACGAACTTCCGGCTTATTCAATAATTATGCGGTTATATTGCGAAGAATGGATACTTATTCATGAACAAAACAACGGGGAACGACTTCCCAAAATCGAACGAAATTACCATATTTATGACCACGATAGTAAGGAGCTGATATGCCGATAAAAATACCCGCCGCGCTCCCCGCCTACGAGGCCCTCCGCGCCGAGAACGTCTTCGCCATGAAAGACGACCGCGCCGAGCACCAGGATATCCGCCCCCTCCGCATCGCCATCGTCAACCTCATGCCGACGACCGTGGATACGGAGATCCAACTCCTCAGGCTCCTCGGCAACACGCCGCTCCAGGTCGACGTCACCCTGCTCCGCATGGGGAGCCACGAATCCCGCAACGCCCCCGAAGGGCACCTGGAGCGCTTCTACGTAACCTTCGAAGAGGTGATGCACGAGCGCTTCGACGGCCTCATCGTGACCGGGGCCCCCGTGGAAACCCTCCCCTTCGAGGAGGTCGATTATTGGGACGAGCTCGCGGCGGTCCTCGACTACGCTAATTCCCACGTCTGGTCCAGCCTCCATATCTGTTGGGGGGCCCAGGCGGGCCTCTACCGCCGGTACGGCATCGGCAAGAAGGCGCTCCCCTCCAAGCTCTTCGGCATCTTCCCCCACGCCGTCAACGAGCGGAGGAACCCCCTCTTCCGCGGTTTCGACGACGTGTTCCTGGCGCCGCAGTCCCGCCATACGACGAGCGACCGGGACGCCATCGTCGCCCGCCCCGAGCTCACCATCGAGTCGGAATCCGAGGAAGCGGGAGTCTTCATCGCGAGCGAGCGGGGCGGCCGGGAGATCTACGTGACCGGCCACCTGGAATACGATCCGCTCACCCTCGACCGTGAATACCGTCGGGACGTCGCGAAGGGGCTCCCGATCGCCGTCCCCCGCAATTATTACCCCGACGACGACCCCGCGAAGGCCCCCGTGGTCCGTTGGAGGGCGCACGCCCATCTCTTTTTCTCCAACTGGCTCAACTACGTATACCAGGAGACCCCCTACCGCCTGGAGGACCTGACCTAAGGGTTTCGCTGGACGCGGCGGCGCCGAGCGCGTACACTGGACCGGAGGTACAACCGTGGCTCCAACGTCCAGCCGTTCCGTGAGCGGAACGAAGTCGATACTGCTGTGCGCGCTCGTGGCCCTTTCGGCCTCCTCGTGCTCGATAAACCGAATGGCCACCCGGGCCGTCGCCGACGTCTTGGCGGGTAGCGGCGGCTCGTCCATCGTCTTCTCAGGCGACGAGGATCCCGAGCTCGTCGGCGACGCCCTACCCTTCGCGCTCAAATTATACGAATCCATCCTCGCCGAAACCCCCGACCACGCGGCCTTGAACCTCGCGACGGGGAGCGCCTTCGTCATGTACGCGAACGCGTTCGTCGAGGCGGACGCGGACGCCCTCCCCCCCGAAGACTTCGCTCGGAAGGAACGGGAGCGCGACCGCGCGAAACGGCTCTATCTCCGCGGGGCCGGCTATCTGTTCCACGG
>JAEWSV010000318.1 GCA_023398155.1 Spirochaetota bacterium | reverse complement strand
GTCGACCCGCTCGAGGAAATCCATGAAGGACGCATACGGGCCGTTCTTCTCCCGTTCGTCGACGATGTTCGCCGCCGCCTGCTCGCCGAGCCCCTTGATGCCGAGCAGGCCGTATACGATGTGCCCGTCGACGACGCCGAAGTACGCGTCCGAGCGGTTGATGTCCGGCGGATCGATCGGGATGCCCATCTTGCGGCCCTCGGCGATGTACTCGGGGAGCTTGTCCGTCGACGTTATCTCGTTCGTGAGGTTCGCCGCGATGAACTCCGCGGGGAAATTCGCCTTGAGGTACGCGGTGTGGTACGCGACGACGGAGTAGGCCGCCGCGTGGCTCTTGTTGAAGCCGTACCCGGCGAAGGGGATGAGGATCTCGAAGATGCGGTCGGCGTCGGCTTCCTTGAAGCCCTTCTTCTTGGCCCCCTCTATGAACTTGGCCTTCTCCTTGACCATTACCTCGGCCTTCTTCTTTCCCATGGCGCGGCGGAGGATGTCGGCCTGGCCCAGGGTGTAGCCGGCGATGATCTGGGTGACCTGCATGACCTGTTCCTGGTAGACGATGACGCCGTAGGTCTCCTCCAGGATGCCTTTGAGCGAGGGGTCGGGGTACTCGATGGGCTGCCGTCCCCACTTCGACTCTACGAACTGGGGGATGTAGGCCATGGGCCCGGGGCGGTAGAGGGCGTTGAGGGCGATGAGGTCCTCGATCTTGTTCGGTTTGGCCTGCTTGAGGATGTTCTGCATGCCCTGGGATTCGAACTGGAACACGCCCGCGCTCTTGCCCTCGCCGAGCATCTTGTAGGTGGCTTCGTCCGTCTCGCTGACCGCGTCCGCGTCGAAAGCGGCCCATTCGCCGCCGCGCTTCCTGATGAGGTCCTGGGTGTTCTTGATGAGGGTGAGGGTCTTGAGGCCGAGGAAGTCCATCTTCACGAGGCCGCAGGGTTCGATCTGGTCCATCGTGAACTGGGTGGCCACGCCGCCCGTCTTGGGGTCGCGGTACAGGGGCACGTAGTCGGTGAGCTCGGTCTTGCCGATCACGACTCCCGCCGCGTGGAGGGAGGTGTGGCGGTTCTTGTTTTCCAGTTTCTTCGCGATGGCGAAGAGTTCGACGTACTTGGGGTCCTCCGCTAGTTCGGCCAGGCGCGGCTCCTGCTCCATCGCCTTCTTGAGGGTCATCTTCGGATCTTCGGGGACTAGCTTGGTGATCATGTTGGACTCGTCCAGGCTTATGTCCAGGGCGCGGGCCACGTCCTTGATGACGGCTTTGGCCTTGAGGGTCCCGAAGGTGATGATCTGGCCGACGCGGTCCGACCCGTATTTCGCGGTGACGTAATCGATGACCTCGCCCCGCCGTTCGAAGCAGAAGTCCACGTCGAAGTCGGGCATGGACACGCGCTCGGGATTGAGGAAGCGCTCGAAGAGGAGGTTGTACTTCAGGGGTTCGATGTCGGTGATGCGCATGGCGTAGGCGACGATGGAGCCCGCGCCCGATCCGCGGCCCGGGCCGACCGGGATGTCGTGCTCCTTGGCCCAGTTGATGAAGTCGGCCACGATGAGGAAATAGCCGGTGAAGTCCATCTTGATGATGATGTCGAGCTCGTACTCGGCCCGCTGCGTGATCTCCTCGGTGAGCTCTCCGTACCGCCTCTTGAGCCCTTCGAAGGTGAGGTGCCGCATGTACGCGGCCGGGTCGGCGAAACCTTCGGGAATCTCGTAGTCGGGCAGTAAGGGGCCCGGTTGGGGGATGTGGACGTCGCACGCCTCGGCGATGCGGACGGTGTTGAGGAGGGCTTCAGGGTAGTCGCCGAAGATGGCCTCCATCTCTTCCGCCGGTTTGAGATAGAACTGGTCGTTCTGGAACTTCATGCGGTTCGTATCGGACCGTTTCTTGTTCGTGCCGATGCAGAGGAGGATGTCCTGGGCGACCGCGTCCGCGCTCTCGGCATAGTGGAGGTCGTTCGTGGCCACGAGGGGGATGCCCGTCCTACGGGAAAGCTCCACCAGGGCCTTGTTCACCACCTTCTGTTCGGCGATGCCGTGGTCCTGGAGCTCCAGGTAGAAGTTGCCTTCCCCGAAGAGAGCCAGGAAGGACCGGGCGCGCGCTTCCGCTTTATCGAGTTTACCCGCGAGGATGTCTGCCGGAATCTCGCCCGCGAGGCAGGCCGAGAGGCAGATGACGCCCTCCGAATACTGGCGCAGCAGTTCGTCGTCGATGCGGGGCTTGTAATAGAAGCCTTCGGTATAGGAACGGGAGGTGAGCTTCACGAGATTGCGGTAGCCCGTCTCGTTCTTGGAAAGGAGCACGAGGTGGTAGTACTTGTTGCCGTATTCGGTGCCCGTCCGCTCCAGCCGGGAGGAGCCGGCCATATAGAATTCGTTGCCGATGACCGGGTGTATGCCCTGGCTCTTGCACTCGTTATAGAACTTGAGCGCACCGAACATGTTCCCGTGGTCGGTGATCGCCAAGTGCTTCATGCCGAGGGACTTCGCCTTGGCGACGAGGGTCGGGATGGAAGAGGCGCCGTCGAGCAGGGAAAAGTCGGTATGGACGTGGAGGTGGACGAACTCGGTCATGGCCGCAGTTTATATGCGGAGCGGCCAGCCGTAAAGGGCCCGCGCCGTCGCGGCCGTTTGACATCGCATCGACGCGATAACGATACTTACGTCATGCCGACGGAAAAAGCCTCCGAAGGTCCGGACCCCACGGATTTCTCCCTCTTTTTTACGGAGGCTCCGTTCGTCCTTTTTTCCGTAACCTCCGCGGGTCGTATAACGGCGATGAATCGCCGCTTCATCGCGGAGTTCGCTCAAGAAGGGGAAGTGCCGCCGACGCTGGATGCCCTTTTCCGATCTTGGTTCCCGGACGCCGCGTACCGCGCGAAGGCCGATGCCGCCTGGAGGGATGCCCTGGATCGGGCCGGCCGAACGGGCCGATCGGCGGAGGCGGGTTCCTTTATCGTACGCCGCAAAAACCGGTCGGTCGGCGAGTATATCTTTACCTCCGCGGCGGTCGGGGACTCGGCCTTGGCGAGCCTCTTCGAGGTCGGGAACCGGAAGAGGACCGACGAGGCTTTCGAAGCCAATCGGGATGCCCTCCGTTCAGCTTTCGAGAGTTCAGGTACCGGAGTCTGGCAGATCGATTCCGAGGGGCGTACGATTTTCATGAACCGAAGCCTCCGGGAAATTCTCAAGATCGATCCCGAAGAGGATGTCTCCCTGTGCCATTACGAGGCCTTCTTGACACCCGAATCGATCGAGAAGTTGCGCCGGGAACGCGCTCGGCGCGCCGTAGGCGAGCATTCCACCTATGAGGCCGCGGTCATCGACCGCGCGGGCGACGTTCATGAAATTCTCGTCTCCGCGTTTCCGACCTTCGATGCCGAAGGTTCATTCACCGGAAGCGTCGCGACGATGGTGGACATATCGGAACGGAAAAAGGTGGAGGTTCTCCAAAGGAAAGAAGAGGAGCGCCTGCGGAGCCTCCTGGATATTCTCCAGTATAAGAGCGAGTCCCTTCAGGATAGTATCGAACGCGCCTTAGACAGTATCGTGCGGCTCACGGGGAGCGCGGAGGGATTCATTTCCCTCTACGATGCGGATGGCGGGTGCGTCGCGTACGCCGCGTGGGCGGACGGCGGAGCGCGGGATCATCCGCCGGCTTCGTGCGAGGACACGTTCGGAACTCAAGCGGCGGCTTTTCGCGACGCGGCATCGGAGAAGCGGGAGGGCTTGCTCGTCAACGGCGCTACGGACGACGATCCGATCGCGGCCGCGTTCCCGGGCCGGCTGGCTCCCGTAAGCCGCTACCTCGTCGTTCCCCTGTACTCGGACGACCGAGTCGTCGCCGTGGTCGGCCTTGCCGATAAGCGCGACGATTATGACGGATCGGACCAGCTGCATGCCCGCCTGCTCTTGGACGGCATGTGGAAGGAATTGAAATGGCGAGAAGCGAGGAGCGGCGAATTGGCGCGGGAGCGTCGCTTGCGGGAACGGAACGAGAACCTCCTTGCCGCCATCGCCGACGATCGGCTGCTGACCGCGGATTTCGCCTCCTCGCTGCGAAGGCTCACAGAGCTTACCGCGCGGCTCGCGGACGTCGACTCGGTGTCGGTATGGCTCCGGAGCGGGCCGGAAGGCGCCGCAGAATGTTATGACCGCTTTTCGGCGTCGGACGGCATCCATGTGTCGGGCGCCGCCTGTCCCGATGACATGCACCCGCCCTTCATAGGGAACCGGCGGGAAATAACGGTGAGGCGCGGTAATCCTTCCCTGCTCGAGGCCCCGTTGAGCCTCGCCTCCGAGCGCGCGGGACTGCTCCGGCTGGAGTCCCGTGCCGAACGGAACTGGACGAGCGACGACGAACAGCTCGCGACGATGCTCGCGACGACTATCACCATCGCCTTTCAAGCTTCGGAGCTCCGTCGCGCCGAAGGCGAAGCGGTGCGGGACGAGGCGGTCCTGCGCGCGGTCCTCGACACGGCTCCCTATTCGATCGCGATACATCGGAGAAGCGACCGCCGCTACCTCGACGGGAACAAGGCCCTGCTCCGCGCCTTCGGCCTTCTGGATCGATCCGAGCTCGTCGGAAGAGGGCCGTCGGAATTCATTACCTTCAGCGATCAGGGCGAATGGAATCGGGTTGACGAGGCGCTCGCGGGTGAAGTCGACTTCGACTCTTGGGAGTTCGATCTCGTCTCCAAGTCCGGCGGCCGCAAGATCCTTCTCGCCTCCAAGCGGAGCATGGATTATAAGGGAGTACCGGCGTCCATCTTAGTCCTCGTAGACATCAGCGCCCTCAAGCGCGCTCAGGAAGAACTGCGGGACCTCAACGCGGAGCTGGAAAAAAAAGTGGCCGACCGTACCGCGGACCTCACCTCGGCGAATCGTGAACTCCAGGAGGCCAACGCGGGCATGGCGAACGCTCTGGAGAAGTTGAAGCTGGCCCAAGAGAAGATCATCGTATCGGAGAAGCTCGCCGCCATCGGGAGATTGACGGCAGGCATCGCCCATGAACTCAACACGCCTCTCGCAGCGATCGCCTCGTCCTCAAGCATATTGCTCAGGCACCTGGGGCCCGACTTCGTCGCCCTCAATCAGGCCGCTGCCCGGCTCGGGCCGGAGGCCCATCGGTTCATCCGCGAGGCCCGCGAATGCGCCGAACGGGACGGACTCCCGCTCTCCTACGAGCGATCCGACGCCGAGCGAGAAAAAAGGCGCGAGGCGGAAGCCATCCTCAGGTCGGCGGGTATAGCGGACGCCCCATCCCTCGCCCGGGAGTTGGCCGAGCTCGGCGTCGCCGATATCGCCTCCCGCGCAGTTCCCGCGCTGGCCGGCGCGACGCGCGATAACTTTCTTGCCGTGCTCCGAGCGGCCCTCGCTTCGTACCGGGCCGCGCAGATTACCGAGGACGCGGTGCGGAAGGCCTCGCTGGTGGTTTCCGCCCTGCGCACCTACGCGCGCG
>JAEWSV010000308.1 GCA_023398155.1 Spirochaetota bacterium | reverse complement strand
CATCGCCCGCCTCGACTTCCTCGATCGGCATCTCGATCTCCGCCCCGTCCTGGATGACGGTCGCGGTCTTTGGCTGGAGACTCATAAGCTTCTTGATCGATTCCGAAGTCCTTCCCTTCGTCACCGCCTCCAGCGATTTGCCGAGGAGTATGAGGGTGATGATGACGCCGGCAGTCTCGAAATAGAGGCTCTCCACGAGCTTGAAGTCGCCGGCGGCGATCGCGAAGACGGACCAGAGGCTGTAGACTACCGCGGCCGACGTGCCCATCGCGATGAGGGAGTCCATATTGGGACTGCGATGGAAGATGGCCTTGAAGCCGACGACGTAGAACCGGTATCCGGCCGCGAGGACCGCGATGACCAGGGCGATCTCCAGGAGGGCGTAGCGGAGGGGATAGTTCATCGCGTCGATGGCGGCGGGCAGGGGCCAGCCGAGCATCGCGCCCATGGCGATGTAGAAGAGCGGGATCGCGAAGACGGCCGACACTATGGTCTTGGCCCAGAGGACGCGGATTTCCCGTTCCTTGGCGGCCTTGTGCTCGTCCACGGCCATTCCCGCGTCTATCGCGAGCGGCTCGTAACCGGCCTTGCGGATGGCTTGCTTGATCTCCGAAAGGCGCACGGCCGCAGGATCGTAGCGGACCTGCGCCTTTTCGGTCGCCAGGTTGACGGAGGCTTCCGCGACTCCGCCGACCTTCTTGAGGGCGCGCTCTATGGCGGCGGCGCAGGATGCGCAGGTCATGCCCCCGACGGGGATCGTGACCTGCTTTTCGGCGACGTCGTCCACCGCCTCGTAGCCGGCCTTGGCGACCGCCGTCTTGATCTCGTCGATGCCGAGGACGCCGTCCTCGAACTTGATATGGAGTTTCTCCGTCGAGAAGTTGACCGAGGCTTCAGCCACTCCGGCGAGCTTCTTGACCGCCCGCTCGGAAGCCGCGGCGCAGGCCGCGCAGGTCATGCCGTTTATTTTCAGAACCGTTTGCGTCATTCTTCCGCTCCTTTCATCCAAAAATCAATTCGTCGCGCTCGGAGACTTGCCGCAGCACCCGCCCGATCCCCCGCCCGAACCGGCGGCGCGGTAGGCCTGGATCTCGGCCCGCACCTTCTCTATGTCCACCTTGTCGAGGTCGTCCACGGCCTTCACGTACCCATTGAGCATGCCCATCCAGCACCGGAACGTGAAATCGTCCGTGACGGGGATGGCCGGCGTCTCCGACTGGCCCTTGGCCAGGTCGAGGGCTCCGTTGTACTCGGGGAACACCACGGGCGAGTTGCAGGAGGTGATGGCCTCCCCCTTGAACTTGATGACCGCCTTCATCCCCTTCTGGAGCACGAAAGCCGCGGGCGAATAGCCCGAGTTCCCCACGGTGACCGTAATTTCCTGGATGCCGTCTTTTACGATCGGCATGCCGATCGTGTCGGCGGGTACTCGGCCGTCCGCGAATTCGGGGTTGTTCGAACCGGAACAACAGCCGCCGCCGGCAGAGCCGCCGCTTCCGAGCAGGTCGCTCGGGGAGCCGCCGTCATCCCCCGCGCCGCTCCCCACGGCCGCGAGATCCTTCACTACCGTGATCCGGCTCCGGATCATGCCCATCCAGCAGCTATAGGGGATGGCGCCCTCCTTGGCGGGAGTGAACTCGATGAGGTTGTCCCCGGGAACGAGGACCTTGCGTATGCGGTAACCGGGAACTTCCACGGGGTTGTTACAGCCGTTTAAGTCCTCTTCCTTGACGCGGATCGTCCACTTGAGGGGGACGCCCGCCTGGACCGTGAAGGGGACGTAATAGCCGTCCTTGAACTCCGTCGTGATGGTCTGGACGCCGTTCTCGATGACGGCCGCGAGCCTGGATCGGGAGGCCGACGCGCCTCCGGCCGGGATCATCGATGCCTGCGCGGTTCCGCCGGAAGCGAAGGAGAGGGAAGAGAAATCGGGAAGCGGGATGCCGGAAAGAGCGGCGGCCCTGCCGAAGGTGACCACGCCGAGGAACATGACGAGGACGGCGCTCGCTTTGACCATGACGGGGACGAACCTGCGAGGAAGCAGGGCCGCGGTCAGGCCGAAGACGAGCATGAGGGGGACGGTCCCGACCGAAAAAAGGAACATGGCGGCGGCCCCCGCGAGGGCGCTTCCCGTCCCGAGGGCGTAGAGCTGCATGGTCTGGAGCGGGCCGCAGGGCATGAAGGCGTTGAGGATGCCCACGGCGAAGGGGCCGCGGGAACGGAGCGCGAAAGCAGCCTTCGCGCCCGCCGCGCGCAGGCGGGCGGGAACGAGGCGCGCGAGGCGCGGCGCGCCTTTGAGCAGGCCGAGCATCCTGAGGCCGAGGATCACCATAAACAGGCCCGCGAGGCCGGCGATCGCGCCCCTCATCGCGGGGGAGAAGCTGAAGGCCGCGCCGAGGGCCCCGACGATGCCGCCGATCACGGTGTACGAGAGGACCCGTCCGCCGTTGTAGAGGAGGCCGGGAGTGAGCTTCTTGAGCCGGCTCCGGAAGTCGGTCTCCGTCGCCTCGTCGCGCCGCCGGACGCTTTGGGACAGGCAGATGCCGCCGCACATCGCGACGCAGTGGATCGAGGTGAGGAGCCCGACCACGAACAACATGGCGTAGCCCAAGGACGCGTCGACCTTGGGAAGGGCGTTGAAGAGGCCGCTGGAACTCGCGAGGAGATACAGGGCGGCGAGGAGGACGCCGAAACCGACGGCGATTTTCGTGCCCGCTTCCCGCTTCTCCCGCACCGCGTACCCGACTCTCTCTATGGCCGACTTGATGGTTCCCAGGTCGATAAGGGACTCGTCGTATTCGACTTCGACTCTTCCGCCGCGGACCTGCGCGCGGGCATCCGCCACGCCGCCGAGAGCCAGGAGGCTCTTCGATATCCTCGATTCGCACGCGGGACACGTCATCCCGTCCACGTATATGGTCACACGCGCTCCAGCCATTCGGCGTTCCCTCCGGTCTACGAACAGTTCTTGACGAAACTTTACCGGGGGAACGTGAACGCCGTATGAACGCCGCGCGCTTTTTGAGTGGAGATGGTGAACCGGCGGGGCTTTCCGGTTTTTCCGACCGCGGCTTCGCGGAGGCCCCAGAGGCCGCTACTTCAGTTCCCTGAGCGCCTCGGCGATGGTGTAGGCGTTGTCGCCGATCTTTTCGATATGGCGGACCAGGTCGATGAAGAGCAGCTCGGCGCGCACCTCGGCGCCCGTCTTGAGCCGCTTGCGCGCCAGCTTCTTGAGCTCGTCGCGGTAGCCGTCGATGCGGCTCTCGAAGTCGGCCGCGGTCGCGAGTTCCGCGTCCCCGAGGGGGAGGCCGATCTTGGCCCGGACGAAGCGGAGGAAATCGTCCACGAGCAGGGCGTAGGGAGCGAGCCGCTTGAGCTCATCCTTGTCCAGCTTCAGGTCTTTCTTGTCCATGCGCTCCATGAGGACCGCGAGGCTGAAACAGCCGTCGGTCACGCTCTCCAGCTCGTTGACCACCCGGAGCATCACCGCGATGGTTTGCCGGGTACGCTCGGTGATGTCCTGCTGGGCGATGTCCAGGAGATAGCGAGTGAGCTTATCTTGCACGGCATCGGCGTACTCCTCGCCTTCCCTGACCCGCGCGGTTTCCGCCGCCCGGTCCACCTTGTGATCGACTGCCGTTTCCCTGAAGCGGGAGAACATATCGCCGGCGAGCTCGGCCAGATCCGCGATTTCCTTGCGGGCGCGGACGATATTGAGTTCCGGCGAAGCGAGCAGCTCGGGCATCGCGTAGGCCTTCCGCGCGGTTTCCTCGCCGGCCTTGGTCCGGATGATCCGCGTGATGAGGGCGGCGTACTGTTTGGTGAAGGGAAGGAGGAGGAGGGTGTTCACCGTGTTGGAGAGGGTATGGAGCATCGCGATGTGGGCGCCGGCGGACGCTGGCGTAATCGCTCCCGGCGTCGCCCAATCGACGAACGCGATGAAGGGCCTGAAGAAGGCGATGACCCAGACGGCTCCGAAGACGTTGAAGAAGATGTGGGCCCATGCCGCCCGTTTGGCGTTCACGTTGGCGCCGAGCGAGACGAGGAATGAGTCGAAGGTGGTTCCGATGTGCGCGCCGAGGGTGATGGCGGCCGCCATCTCGAAGTTGATCACGCCCTTGGCCGCCAAGCCGATGACGATGGCGATGGTCGCGCTCGAGGCGTTGATGAGCATGGTGAAGATCACGCCGACCGCGACGCAGGCGAGGATGGCGATCCAGCCCCTATCGGCGAATTCCTGCAGGAAGAGGAGGGCGTCGGGGGACGGGTCGGGGATGGCCTTGGCCATGAACTCGAGTCCCAGGAAGATGAGCGCGAAGCCCATGAGCATGCCGCCGTAGCCCTTGAACGAATCGCCGTGCTTCTTGTGGTCGACGAGCGACATGAAGTAGCCCACGCCGAAGAGGGGGATGGCGAGGGCGACGATGCTGAACTTCTTGACGCCCACCGCCGCGATGATCCAGCCGGTGAGCGTGGTGCCGATGTTGGCGCCCATGATGACGCCGACGGCCTGGACCAGGTTGAGGAGTCCCGCGTTGACGAAGGTAACCACCATGACCGTCGTCGCCGACGAGGACTGGATCAGGACGGTCACGAGGACGCCCGTGAGCGCCGCGACGACGCTGTTCTTCGTCATGAAGTTGGCGGTGTGCTGCAGCCTTTCGCCCGCCGCGCGCTGGATGCCGTCCGAGCTCAGCTGCATGCCGAACATGAAGAGGGCGAGGGCTCCCGCCAACTCGAAAGCGATGAAAAGGATATGTCCCGCCATCGGGTCTCCTGGTGGGTGGATTTCGGCCGCGGAGGCCTGTCCCTACCGGTAGAATGTTAGCGGAAGATGAGGAAAGTGTTAAGGTCTGCCCATTCCTCCGCCCACGGCGTGGGCAGAGGCGGTCTACTTCAACTCGCGGAGGGCTTCTGCCATGGTGAAGGCGTTATCGCCGATCTTCTCGATATGCCGGACTAGGTCGATGAAGAGCAGCTCGGCGCGAACCTCGGCGCCGGTCTTGAGCCGCTTGCGCGCCAGTTTCTTGAGCTCGTCGCGGTAGCCGTCTATCCGGTTCTCGAAGTCCGCCGCGGTCGCGAGTTCCTCGTCCCCGAGCGGGGAACCGATCTTGGCGCGGACGAAACGCAGGAAGTCGTCCACGAGCAGGGCGTAGGGGGTCAGGCGCTTGAGCTCGTCCTTGTCGAGTTTCAGGTCCTTCTTCTCGGCGCGCTCCAGGAGCACCGCCAGGCTGAAACACCCGTCCGTCACGCTCTCCAGCTCGTTCACCAGGCGCAGCATAACTTCAAGGTGTTTCCTCGTACGCTCATTGATGTCCTGTTGGGCGATCTCAAGCAGGTACCGGGTGAGCCCTTCCTGGACCGAGTCGGCATATTCCTCGACCGTCCGGGCCTGCTCCTTCTCCGCGCTCCGGTCCGTTTTCGCATCCTTGGCGGTCTCGCGGAAGCTTGAGAACATGGCGCCCGCTAGATCGGCCAGATCCGCGATCTCCTTGCGGGCCCGGACGATGTTGAGTTCCGCCGAGGCGAGGAGCTCGGGCTCCTTGTACGCCTTGGGCACGATCGCCGCGGCCTCCGGCTTCTCCGCGATGAGACGGGTGACGAGGGCCGCGTACTGTCTCACGAAGGGCAGGAGCACGATCGTGTTGGCGGTATTGAAGAGGGTGTGCATCATGGCGATGTGCGCGCCCGCTGTCGCGGCCGTGATCTCGCCGGGGGTGATCCAATCCACCATCGCGATGAAGGGCCTGAACACGAGGATGACCCAGAGCGTTCCGGCGATGTTGAAGATGATATGCGCCCAGGCCGCCCGCTTGGCGTGCACGTTGGCGCCGAGCGACACGAGGAAGGAATCGAAGGTGGTGCCGATGTTCGCGCCGAGGGTGATGGCGGCCGCCATCTCGAAGTTGATGACGCCCTTGGCGGCTAAGCCGATGACGATGGCGATGGTGGCGCTCGACGCGTTGATGAGCATGGTGAAGACCACGCCGACCGCCACGCAGGCCAGGATCGCGATCCAGCCCTTGTCGGCGAAATCCTGGAGGAAGAGCAGGGCGTCCGCCGAGGGGTCGGGAATGGCCTTGGCCATGAACTCCAGTCCGAGGAAGATGAGGGCGAACCCCATGAGTCCTTCGCCGTAGCCCTTGAAGACGTCTCCCCGCTTCTTGTCCTTGATGAGCGAAAGGAAGTAGCCGATGCCGAAGATCGGCACGGCCAGCGCCACGATGCTGAATTTCTTGACGCCGACCGCGGCGACGATCCAACCGGTGAGCGTGGTGCCGATGTTTGCGCCCATGATGACGCCGATGGATTGGAATAGGGTGAGCAGGCCCGCGTTGACGAAGGAGACCACCATGACCGTCGTAGCGGAGGACGATTGGACGAGGATGGTCACGAGGATACCGGTGAACACCGAGACGACCCGGTTCTTGGTCATCAGGTTGACGGTATGCTGCAGGCGGTCCCCGGCCGCGCGCTGGAAGCCGTCCGAGCTCAGCTGCATGCCGAACATGAACAAGGCGAGGGCTCCCGCCAATTCGAAAGCGATGTAGAGGATTTGTCCAGCCATCGGGTCTCCAGAGCGGGGTGGTTTCGGCCGCGGAGGCCCGTCCCGTACGGCCGAATGTTAGTAAATCGTGAGCGAAAGGTTAAGGGCGGGCGGCCGGGGAATTATGAGGATACGGTTAAAAAGAAAAAAAGCTTGCGCGATGCGGCCGGCTATGGTATAAGAATGGCTGGTGTATCTATAGATAGAAACATCGAAGGAGTCCGCCATGTCCGCCCTCGACAAGAAGCCCGCTTCCTCCATCAAGGTCCTGCTCTCCGAGTCGGAGATGCCGCGCAAGTGGTACAACTTGGCCGCGGACTTTCGCACGCCCATGCTCCCTCCGCTCGGTCCCGACGGTAAGCCCGTCACGCCGGCGATGATGAGCGCCATCTTTCCGATGAACCTCATCGAGCAGGAGATGTCGAGCGATCGCTGGATCGATATCCCCGAACCTATCCTCGACATCCTTTATAGGTGGCGGCCGTCCCCCCTGCACCGCGCCGTGGCCCTGGAGAAGCTCCTCGGTACGCCGGCGCGCATCTACTACAAGAACGAGAGCGTATCGCCGGCGGGCAGCCACAAGCCGAACACGGCCGTGGCCCAGGCCTACTACAACAAGGTCGCGGGCGTGAAGAAGCTTACGACCGAGACCGGCGCGGGCCAGTGGGGCAGTGCCCTCTCCTTCGCTTGCTCCCTCATCGGCCTCGAATGTAAAATTTACATGGTGAAGGTCAGCTTCGAGCAGAAGCCCTACCGAAAACTCATGATGCAGACCTGGGGCGGCAGGTGCGTCCCGAGCCCCTCGGATACCACCAATGCCGGCCGGTCGGTGCTCGCCAAGGACCCCGATTGCCCGGGCAGCCTCGCCATCGCGATCAGCGAGGCGGTGGAGGAGGCGGTCAGCGACAAGTCCGGCTCCACCAAGTACGCCCTCGGCTCGGTCCTCAACCACGTGATGCTCCACCAGACCATCATCGGGCAGGAGACCAAGGCCCAGCTCGCCAAGATAAACGAGCGGACGCCCGACATCGTCATCGCCTGCGCCGGCGGCGGTTCCAACTTCGCCGGACTGTCATTCCCCTTCGTCAAGGACAAGATCGAGGGCGCGAAGATCGAGATCCTCGCGGTGGAGCCGTCCTCCTGCCCGACGCTGACCCGCGGGCCTTTCGCGTACGACATCGGCGACATGTCCGGCATGACGCCGCTCCTGCCCATGTACACGCTCGGCCACGAGTACATCCCCGACACCATCCACGCGGGCGGCCTGCGTTACCACGGCATGGCGCCCCTCGTCTCCAAGGCCGTCGCCGACGGCCTCGTCACCCCCAAGTCCATCGGCCAGACCGAGTGCTTCGAGGCCGCCATCGCCTTCGCGCGGAGCGAGGGCATCATCGTGGCGCCGGAGACGAGCCACGCGGTGGCCCAGGCCATCCGCGAGGCCAAGCAGGCCAAGGAAGAGGGAAAGGAGAAGGTCATCGTGTTCGGGCTTTCCGGCCACGGCATGCTCGACCTCGTCGGCTACGACAAGTATCTCACCGGCAAGCTCCAAGACCACGAGCCCTCCGCCGAAGTCCTCGCCCGCTCCCTGGACTGCATCAAGGACTTCCCCAAGGTCCCCTAATCCACGGTTTCTTCCTCCTCCTGCCCTCGCCGGCATCATCCCCGGCGGGGGCTTTTCTTTTGCGGGGAGAAGAAGCGAGGGCGGCGTGCCGCGCCTACGCGGGCTGCCGAGGGCGACGCCGCGCGGGGGCGCGGGCTGCCGACGGCGACGCCGCCCGGCGCTTAAGGCTATACTCCGGCTATGGACCTGAGCCTCTTCTCTTCCCTAAGAGACCGCGATCTCCGGCGCGAGGGCATACTCATCGGCGAAGGCCGGCTCGTCGCGGAGCGGGTCGCGGCCCGGTGCCGCCTCCTGGCTTTCCTCTCCGAGCGGTCGGCGGCCGCCGAGGCCGAACGGCTGGCGGCGGGGCGTTGCCCCGTGACGGTACTGGATACGGCCGAAATCCAAGCGATAGCGGGCTACGCCTTCCACCGCGGTATCCTGGTCGCGGCAGAACGGCCTCCGCGTGCCCCGCTTACTGCGGCGTTGGCGGCGGATCGGACCGCCGCCGACCTCCGGAGCCGCGCCTTCGCGCGGCTCGTCGTCCTTCCGAACCCTACCGACGCCGAGAACATCGGAGCGATCGCGCGCAGCGCGGCGGCGCTCGGCTGGGACGGCCTCGTGCTCGGCTCCGAGGCTTGCGACCCTTGGGGACGCCGCGCCCTCCGCTGTTCCATGGCCGCGACCCTCGCGCTGCCGATCTACGAGGCCCGGGACTCAGGATCGCTCGACCTCCTGGCCGGAGCGGGCTGGACCGTGACGGCCGCCGCCGCGGAAGGCGGCGCCGGCGAGCCCGGGACGCTCGGCTCGATAGCGAAGCTGGCCTTGGTTTTCGGCAACGAGCGGAGCGGTATCCCCGCCGATTGGCGAGAGCGTTGCGCGACTGCCGTGGCGATTCCCCAAGGGCGGAACGATTCGGACGGCGTCGACTCGCTCAACGTCGCGGCTGCGGCCGCTATCCTGCTGTGGGAAGGGCGAGATCGCGGAGCGGGAGCCTATCGGCGTTGACGGGGATCGGCGGTGCGGCGCGGCCGTTCGATGCGGGCGCTACGGCCTGACGCCGAGGGCAGCGGTGACTGAATCCGAGAGTTCGCGGGAACTGAAGGGTTTGGCCAGTACGAAGCGAGCCCCGAACTGCTTTGCCAGGGTCCTGAACGGGGAGGCGTCGGTCCGGACCTTGCCGGACATGACGACGACGGGAAGGGCGGGGTAATCTGACCTGATCTGCATGAGCAGATCGAGACCGCCGCGGCCGGGGAGCACGACGTCTACGAGCGCTAAATCGATTCCGCCGGCTTTTATGGCGTCGACGGCCTCATCGACATCCCCCGCGCGCACCGTCGTATGCCCTTGCCGTTCCAAGATCGCCGCGGCTACGTCGCGGATGCTCTCTTCGTCGTCCACGATCAAGATCGTGCTCATCGTATTTTGTCCTCCATATCCCTAGGAACGCCCGGCGAGGATCGTATAGAGCCGATCCAGATCGTCCATGGAATAGTAATCGATGCGGATGGATCCGCGCTTGAGACCGCCCGAGATGGCTACCTTGGTGCCGAGGGCGTCGATGAATTTCTGTTCCATCGCGAGCAATTCGTTCGGCCGGTCCTTCGGTTTCGGCTCGGCCGTTTTAGCGGAAGCCGCGCGGATTCCGCCGTTGAGGTCTCCCGCCAGCTTCTCTGCATCGCGAACGGATACGGAATCCCCCACGATGCGGCCGAAAAGCACGCGCTGATCGGCCGGATTCACCACCGAGAGGATGGCTCGCGCGTGGCCGGAAGACAGTTGCCCCGCGGCGACTGCCCCTTGCATATCCTCGGGGAGCTTGAGGAGCCGGAGCGCGTTCGCTACCGCCGGCCGGCTCTTGCCGACCCTGGCCGCCACCTCCTCCTGGGAGAGGCCCGTGAGCTCCATGAGTTTCTTATACGCGGCGGCTTCTTCTATCGGGTTGAGATCTTCCCGTTGGACGTTTTCGATCAGAGCCACTTCCAGACGGCGCTCGTCGGAGTAGTTGCGCACGACCGCCGGAACCTCGCGGAGACCCGCGATGCGGGCCGCGCGCGAACGGCGCTCTCCCGCTACGATGACGTAGGTCCCGTCGCCCACGTCCTCCACCACGAGCGGCTGGATGATGCCGTGTTCGCGGATGGAGGCGGCCAATTCCTGGAGGGCATCTTCGTCGAAGGCTTTCCGCGGCTGATTGGGATTCGCCCTCACCTTGTCCAGCGGAATCCTGAGTTCCCCGCCGCCCTCGGGCCGCGTCTCGTCCGCTTCGGTGCCGGAGAGCAGGGCGTCGAGTCCCTTTCCGAGTCCGTATTTACTTGCCACGCTTCAGCACCTCATCGGCGAGACTTCTATAGCTGCGCGCCCCCACGCAGAGGGCGTCATATTGGGAGATGGGAACTCCATGGGACGGCGCCTCGGATAGCCGAACGTTCCGCGGGATAATGGTTTTGAATACCCGATCCTTGAAGTAGGCGCTCACCTGCCGCACTACGTCTTGGGCCAGCCGGGTTCGCTGATCGTACATGGTGAAAAAAATGCCCCCGATATCGAGCGATGGATTGAGGTTCTTCTGGATGCGCTTCACGGTCTGGAGCAAGAGGGAGAGCCCCTCAAGGGCGAAGTATTCGCACTGGAGCGGGATGAGGACGTCGTCGGCGGCGATGAGTCCGTTCAGGGTGAGCACGCCGAGGGAGGGCGGACAATCGATCATGACGTAGTCGAAGCGTTCCCGCGCCGGCGCCAAAGCCCTCTTGAGGTAGTAGTCGCGGTCTTCCTGTTCCACGAGTTCGACGGCCGCTCCCGATAGGTCGATGTTGGCCGGGATCACGAAGAGTCCGCGGACCGACGTTTCCTGTATGACATCGTCCAAGGCAGCCGAACCCGAGATGAGTTCGTAGACGCCTTTCTTGGTACCGTCCGCGCCGACGCCGCTCGTCAGGTTCGCCTGCGAATCGAAATCAACGAGCAGGACCGATTTTCCCGCCTCGGCGAGGTACGCGCCTATGTTGACGGCGGAGGTCGTCTTCCCGACCCCGCCTTTTTGGTTCACGAAAACGTACGTCTTTCCCATCGTCCTGCCGCCGCTGCTGGTTTTCCGCGAGTATAGCATGCCGGGTCCGCACGATACTACCGCGCGGACGCCCGTCAGACTTTGAAGCGGCCGACGACGGCTGCCAATCGTTCGGAACCTTCGCCGTTGAGCCGCGCGAGCTCGGCGGTGTCTCCGGCCACGCGCGCGATCGCTTCGGATTCGGCGTCCACGGTGGCGATATTGTCCTTGAGCATTACGGTGGATTCCATGAGGCGGGCCATCTCGTCGATGATGGTGGTTGAGCCTTCCCGCATCTCCCGCGCGCCGTCGCGGACCTCTACCGTGATGTCCTGCATCTGCTTGAGGGATTCCAGGACCTGCTCGCCGCCTTCGGTCTGTTCCGCCATGGCTTGGGACACCTCCCGCGCGATGGAATCCACCGCGCCGACGAGGCTCTCTATCTCGGCGAACGCGGTGCCCGCCTCCGCGGAGGCCCCTACGACCGCATCTATGACCTCTCCGATTTCGGTCAGCGTGGCCGCGATCTCGTGCGATTGGGCGGCCGCGTCTTCCGCCAGCTTACGGATCTCGTCGGCGACGACGGAAAACCCCTTGCCCGCATCCCCCGCGTGCGCGGCCTCGATGGCGGCGTTCATCGCGAGGAGGTTCGTCTGGGAGGCGACGCCGGCGATCACCGCGTTCGCCTCTTCCAGCCGTTCCGAGCGTGCGGCCACGGCGCGGACCTTCTCGTCCATGCCGTCCAACTTTTCCCTTCCCACGCGCGACGCCTTCACGAGCCGTCCGTACTGCTCGGTCGATCGCCCTATGTTGCCGGTGACCGATCGTATGTTGCCTACCATCTGTTCGATGGAAGCCGAGGACTCCACGACGTTCGCGGCCTGGGATTCGATGCGGTCCGCCAGGGATTCGATATTCTTGGAAATTTGATGGACGGCCGATGAGGTCTCGGTGACGCTCGCCCCCTGGGAGACCGCGTGGCTCGCGGCGGTTCGGAGGTTCTTGGCGATCTCGTCCACCGACGATTGGACGGCGGCGGCCGATTCGGAGAGCCGGCCTCCGACGGACTCTATGTCGCGGGCCGCGTCGGCGGCTTCAACGATGGACGAGCGCAGGCTGGATACGAAGTCGTTGAAGTGCGCCGCGAGTTGCCCCGTCTCGTCCTTCGCGCGGATATCGATGCGCCGGCTGAGATCGCCGTTGCCTTCGGCGATGGCGCGCAACTCGGCCCCGATGCGGGCTATCGGACGGGAGATGGCACGCGACATGATCAGGCCCATCAACGAGATCGCGAGCGTGCCGATCAAGCCGACGGCGATGAAGACCGCGATGAGCCGATCCAAACCGCGCTCGTAAGACTCGCTCGGGACGAGCATACCGAACGAATAGCCCGTCGAGCCCACCGGCGACCAGAACGCGCGGTAACGCTCCCCCCGGGAATCGCGGTAATCGTCGTTGGCCCTCTCCCGGCCGAGCATTCGTTGCCCGATGGCCGCGAAACCGGGATCCTCGTCCTGGATCGAGGAGCTCACCGCCTTCTCGGTTCCGTCGACGGTCGCCACCCGGAGGTTCTTGTCGGCTTCCCAATGGTGAGCGAAGATGCCGGAAGGCGCGAGGAGGAAGGACCGGGTCTCTCCGCCGAATTCCTCGTGCGCCTCTTCCTCGATCGTTTTCACCACCGCGGCGAGCGTCTCTCCCGTGACCGAGCCGGCGAAGAGGCCGCGTACGGTTCCCCCGAACACGACGGGGGCGGCGACCAGGATCTGGGTCTTCTTATTGCTGAGGGAAATGACGGGATCGGAGATGACCGCCGCGTCGTCGGCGCGCGCGTTATCCGTCACGGCCTGCTTGAAGTATGCCCGGCTCGCGATGGAGAGCGGCTTCGCGCCGGGATCGGAGTCGTTCGCGGATAGGAGTCCTCCCAGCGCCGGATTGCCCCCGGAGGTCGCCCAATAGCGACCGTCCGGCAGCGCGAGGATCAGCTTCTCGAAAACGCCGTAACGGATGAGCTCGGTCTTGAAATAGGGCCCGGTCGTTTCCCAATCCATCGCCTTGACGAAAGGCAGAGCGGCGTAGGTCTTGGCCGCCGCCTCTCCGGCCTTGAAGAGTTCTGCGATTTTGAACGCCGCGTTGTCGGCGAAAAGCGTTCCCATCGATTCGCTGGTCCGTATGATGGTTTTGGAGGCGACATTCGTCACGAGGAAGGCGGCGGCGGCGAACGGAATGAGGGCGCCGACGATGAAGATGAGAGACACGCGAACATGTAACTTCATTGTGTTAATACTAGATGAGCATTCGGCCGTCGTCAAACGGCCGTCGCGCCGAGCGCGGCGTTCAGCCGCTCCATGCCCTCCGACGCTCCGAACGGCAAGAAGAAGTCGACGATGCGGGCGGTATAGGCCGAAGGTTTCGGATTCAGCTCGATTACGACGGCGCCGCGGCGTATGGCTTCGCCGGGGAGGGCCGCCGCTGGATATACTTCCCCGCTGGTGCCGATCACGAGCAGGCAATCGCAGGCGCCGACCGCGGCGGAGGCGGCGCGCACGGCTTTTTCCGGAATTGCTTCGCCGAAGAAGACGAAGTCCGGCTTGAGGATACCGCCGCACGCCGCGCATCGGGGCGGCAGGATGGCCAGGTCCGTATCCTCGGCGGCGCTCCGCCCTCCGCACCGCATGCAGACGAGGTCCTTGAGGGAGCCGTGGTATTCCGCAACCGCGCGGGAACCCGCCTCTCCGTGGAGGCCGTCGATGTTTTGGGTAATCGTGGCGGTCAACAGCCCCCGCGCCTCCCAGTCCGCGAGCACGCGGTGAGCCGCGTTCGGAACGCAGGCGCCCCAATGGTCGTAGAAGAGCGCCTTAATGGCCCTCCACGCCGATTCCGGATCGGAGCGTAAAGTCGCGATGTCGAGGATCGAGGGATCGTAGGTCTCCCAAAGGCCGCCCGCGCCCCGGAACGGCGGAATGCCGCTTTCCACGGAGATCCCCGCTCCCGTGAACGCGACCAGGTGCCGCGACGCCGCGATGGCCTCCGCCGCCCGCGCGACGAGCCTCTCTATTTCTTCCTGCATCATCGGATGATCGCCCCGCCCCGCCGCCTCCGTCAAGGCCGCGCAGGCCCGCCACCCCGAAGGCTCTTCCCCCAGCCAATGGCGCGCAGGCCTCGCTCATCCCGGAAGGCACCCCGAAGGCTCTTCCCCCAGCCAATGGCGCGCAGACCCCGCTCATCCCCGAGTTAGGTAGGGCGGGGTGTCGGGTACAAATCGGGCCGAACGATTCCCGCAGCCGGAGGAC